>JANNBX010000118.1:0-1557 GCA_031385945.1 Methylophilaceae bacterium
TACGGTTGGCTAACTCAATCACTTCATCGTCATGCTTAAATCTAAAAATTGGCGCCACTGGGCCAAAGGTTTCTTCTTTAAAAATCAACGCATCGGTACTCACGTCGGCCAATATAGTTGGCTCAAAAAAAGTAGCGCCTAACGCATGTCGTTTGCCACCTTGTATCAGTTTTGCACCTTTACTGACGGCATCTGCAATATGACTTTCCACTTTTTCAATCGCTGGCATATCAATCAATGGCCCTTGCGTAACGCCCTCTTCAACCCCTGCGCCTATTTTCAGCAGTGCCACTTTTGCCGCTAGCTTTTGGGTGAATGCGTCAAACACACCGTCTTGCACAAACAATCGATTGGCGCAGACACAAGTTTGCCCAGCATTACGGAATTTACTCATCAGTGCACCCTCAACGGCTGCGTCTAGGTCTGCATCATCAAACACAATAAATGGCGCGTTGCCGCCGAGTTCGAGGGATAATTTCTTGATGGTATCCGCACATTGACGCATTAAAATGCGGCCCACTTCGGTGGATCCTGTGAACGACAGCTTAGTTACAACTGGGCTAGCACACATGACCGCTCCGATAGCCTTAGCGTCACCTGTGACCACTTGCAATACGCCGCTTGGCACACCAGCCTCTTGGGCTAATACAGCTAAAGCAATGGCAGAAAGCGGTGTTTGCTCAGCAGGCTTGATAATCATCGTGCAGCCGGCAGCCAATGCAGGCGCGGCTTTACGGGTAATCATAGCAATTGGGAAATTCCAAGGTGTAATGGCCACTGTTACGCCTATTGGCTGTTTGATGACTAACAATTTGCGATCATTCATGGTGGCTGGAATCACCTCACCATAGACACGCTTAGCTTCTTCAGCAAACCACTCAATAAAGCTTGCACCATAATTTACTTCGCCTCTGGCTTCAGCCAGTGGCTTGCCTTGTTCTGCGGTTAAGATAAGCGCCAAATCTTCTGCATGTAGTTTTATCAAATCAAACCAGCGTTTTAGAATCACAGCGCGTGCTTGTGCTGTTAGGTTTTTCCATGATTTTTGCGCAGTTTCAGCGGCAATAATGGCGCGCTCAGTTTCAGCAGCGCCCATGTTTGGCACGCTGCCAACCCATTCACCGTTAGCTGGGTTGGTTACATCAATTACCTCAGTTGAATCTGCGCGCACCCAAACCCCCGCCAGTAAAGTAAGGCTGGGTTTAAGTAGATTTAAGTTTTTTAAGGCTAATTTGTTTAAAGACATTTGATAACACTTTTAAGATTGTGGTTTTATTGCTATTGGTTTGCGTCACTATAAGCCAAGGCCACTTCGCGTTTACGTTTACGCTCAGCGTGAGAGGTGTAAAAGCTTGATGCAATCACTGCAAAAGTCACCACTAAAATAGTCACCGTTGCCACTGCGTTAATCGTTGGGTTTAAGCCTAAACGCGCGCGTGAAAATATCACCATCGGCATAGTGTTATAGCCCGGGCCTGATAAGAATGCAGACAGCACCACATCATCAAACGATAAGGTAAACGTGAGTAAAAAAGCTGACACCAAAGCTGGAATCAA
>JANNBX010000137.1:0-3783 GCA_031385945.1 Methylophilaceae bacterium
TTAAAAGCAAAAACAAAAGTTTTATTAGTAGGCATGAATGTGCCACCCAACTATGGGCCTGCTTACCAAACCGCCTTTAAAAACACCTACCCACAACTTGCCAAAGAATTTAAAGTCAGCTTAGTACCATTTTTGCTAGAAGGTGTTGCTGGAAAACCTGACCTGAATCAAGAAGATGGCATACACCCTAAAGCAGTAGCTCAACCCAAACTGCTTGAAAACGTTTGGGCAAGCTTGAAACTATTGTTGTAATTATTCATGTCGTTTTTGATAAAAAACTAACCATACTGCAATCACAACAAAAACAACCACAATACAGGCAATCACAAAAAATCCATGGCTGCTTTCTGCCAACGGAATACCGCCAACGTTCATACCTAGTAAGCCTGTGATAATGTTAATGGGTAGCGCAAGCACAGTAACAATAGTAAGCGTAAATAAGCTACGGTTGGTTTGCTCGCTGAGTTGTGCGGCGATTTCTTCTTGTAGTAATTTGATGCGCTCTTGTAGTGCGGTCAGGTCAGTAATCACCAAGGAAAACTCTTCTGTTGATTGCCTAAGCTCATCAAGGTCAGACTGACTTATCCAAGCAGGTGGCTGGTGTAAAAAGCGGAATAATGCGGCTGGTTCTGGCGCTAGTAGGCGTTGTAGCCTGACTAACACACGCCTTAACTTACCTAAATCAGCCCGTTTGTTTTTAAACGAGCCAACAAGTAACTCATCTTCAATGTAATCCACTTGCAGAGTTGCATCGCGCACGATTTGCACTAGCACTTCACCTTGGTCATGCATGAGGTGCGTGAGTAACGCCATAGATGATTGAAACGACTCGCCATTTTTAACCGCTAGGCGCAATTGATCAGTTGAGCGTAATGGGTGAGCGCGCGCACTTACAAATAAGCGCTGGTTCACGCAACTCCATAATGTGGCTATTTCTGACGGCTCAAATGAAAATTTAAACGCAACATCGTTAACCACTGAGATTAAGTGATCTGCTACGTCTTCAATGCGCGTTGAGCGTGAGCCATCACCTAGCGTTTCGAAAAACACTTCTGGCAAGTTGAGATGTGTGCGCATCCATTTTTCAGCACCTGTTTGCGCTAAATTAAAATGCAGCCAAATAAACCCTGCGCTTTGTTCGAAGGCGTGTTTATCTAGCCAAGCAATTGCTTCAATGGCGGTAATAGCTACACCAGGCGTATGTGGTGAAAAAACAAAGCCGCAAATTAAGCCAGCTTGATCTTCATCAAATGATTTTTTCATAGATTAGAATTAAAAAGAGCAACCGGCCAATTTAATGGCAAGATTGCTCAGTTTGAAAAATTAGATTTTTAAATTATGCGCTTAAAAAATACTTAAACAATATTGGTAAATAACCAATATAGCGAGCCTGATAACAACATGGCCATTGGCAAAGTTAGCACCCAAGCCATCAATAAACTGCGCACTGTAGACATTTGTAAGCCTGATTTATTAGCGGCCATTGTGCCGGCAACCCCGCTTGAGAGCACATGTGTGGTTGAAACAGGCAATCCATACACATCCGCCGCACCAATCATTGTCATTGCAACCATTTCAGCAGATGCACCTTGGGCGTAGGTTAAATGCGTTTTACCAATTTTCTCACCCACGGTAATCACAATACGCTTCCAGCCAACCATAGTGCCTAAACCTAGCGCAATGGCTACCGCTACTTTTACCCAAAGTGGAATAAATTTAGTGGCACCATCTAGCTCTTTTTTGAAGGCTGTTACGTTAGCCTGAGAGTCGGTATCTAATATTACCGCTTTATCTTTACCTAAGTATTTAATCGCCTCTGACGCCAAATACATGTCGTTTCTCACGTTACCAACCACTTCACTCGGTACGCGAGCAAATGTGCCATGCTCTTTAATTTGAGCGCCAATGCTACCAGTAATGCTCGCTAACGCTGGCAACACTTCTGGTGTAACGGTTTTAGTGCGAATATATTCTGAAAGCGCTAAACGACTATCTGCAGGTGCTGGGGCAGGTGCTACTTTAATTAAAGACTGTTGTGTGACTTGAGCAACCGCCACAAACTTCGTCATTTCATCCACTGGCATTGCACGGTTAAGTGCATAAGCCATTGGCACAGTACCCACTAAAATCAGCATGATTAAACCCATGCCTTTTTGACCATCGTTAGAACCGTGCATAAATGAAACACCCGTACAGGTCAATATCAATATACTGCGAATCCATAATGGTGGTGGCATATTGCCTTTTGGTGCTTCATAAAGCGCTTTATTTTTGATGAGCGCCTTAAGTGCTAGTAATAATAGCGCGGCAACAAAAAAGCCAATCAGTGGTGAAAGTAATAGTGAATAACCAATTTTTGTCGCTTGAGCCCAATCTACACCACTAGTACCATCGCGGCCATGCATTAACGCGTTAGCAATGCCTACGCCAATAATTGAGCCGATTAACGTATGTGACGAAGACGCTGGCAAACCTAATACCCATGTGCCTAAATTCCACAAAATTGCTGCAATCAATAAGGCAAATACCATGGCAAAACCAGAGCCAGAGCCTACTTGCAAAATCAATTCAACAGGTAGCAATGAAATGATACCGAATGCCACAGCACCGCTTGAAAGTAGCACACCTAAAAAGTTAAAGAAACCAGACCAAACAACTGCAAAATTGGGCGGCATAGAGTGGGTATAAATAACCGTGGCTACTGCGTTAGCCGTGTCATGAAAGCCGTTAACAAATTCAAAAGCGAGCGCAATCAATAGTGCAACGCCAAGCATGATAAAAGGCAAATAAGTCGTGGTTTTTACACCTGTTTCATTGACATCGTTCATTAAACTTAAAGCGGTGTAGAGTAAGCCACCAACCAGTAAAGCGATAAAAATAATAGCTGTGATGATACTGGGCTTGCCGTCTAAGTTAGGTCTTGATACCGTTCCTAACGATAAGCTGGGAGATGTTGTGTTCATATTGGCTAACTTTCTTAAGTGGGTAAGCGCATTGTTGAGATAATAAAAAGAGGGTGTTCAGCTGATTACAGCGCTATTGGCTGACCATCTTCATGGCCAACCAAATTTGGCTGCAGTTTTTTAGTAGATATCTGGAACGAATAAATCTTTAGGTACAGGTTGGCGCACGTAATCGTCATGATGTATACGATCTGGCAGCTCAATTTGAGGCTTTTTGATTTCTTCATACGGCATTTGATTTAGCAAATGGTGAATACAATTAAGACGCGCTTTTTTCTTATCTACCGCTTCAATCACCCACCAAGGCGCTTCGGGAATATGCGTGCGCTCTAGCATCACTTCTTTAGCTTTGGTGTATTGTTCCCAGCGACGACGTGATTCTAAATCCATCGGGCTTAATTTCCATTGTTTGAGTGGGTCGTGAATACGACCTAAAAAGCGTAGATGCTGCTCTTCGTCTGAAATTGAAAACCAGTATTTGATGACTTGAATGCCTGAGCGTGTCAGCATCTTTTCAAAATCTGGCACAGAACGGAAAAACTCTTCGTATTGTTCATCGTTACAAAAACCCATCACGCGCTCAACACCAGCGCGGTTGTACCAGCTGCGGTCAAACAAAACCATTTCGCCAGCTGCGGGTAAATGAGAAACATAACGTTGAAAATACCACTGCGTGCGCTCACGTTCATTGGGTGCTGGCAAAGCAGCTACGCGGCAAATACGGGGGTTTAAACGTTGAGTAATGCGCTTGATCACACCACCCTTGCCAGCCGCGTCACGGCCCTCAAAAATGATGACAACTTTATGGCCGGTAGCGGCC
>JANNBX010000141.1:0-11667 GCA_031385945.1 Methylophilaceae bacterium
ATTTGTATCAACTGAAAAATACCAGTAAAAATGGCGAAATGGGCTGGGTAATATTGGCTGATAATGGCGATTATCCACTGAAGAGTGCCTGTCTTGAAGATGTTAGACGCTACTTTGATCGGCCTGAATTTGCAGAACCCAAAGGTGCTTGGCAGTTAATCAAAAATAGTCGCTATGGCTTTGGTAAATTTACGCCAGCAAATGCTGAAAATGAAATCGCTTACGCCATGGTGTTGTTTACTGGTGGTGAAATGCGTGAAACCAGTAAAATGTTGGTTCCTTTGCGGATTCAAAAGGCACAGGATGAAGTGCTGCAAAGTTTAGCGCTCATTGAAAAATAGTCCGCCAAAAAAATAGTTCTCATGGTCGCCAGCGCTCATCGTCAAGATAATCAGCCTGTTTACGTGCTGCATACCTATCCATTTAAAGAAACTAGCTTGGTCGTAGAGTTGTTTAGCGCTAAGTTTGGGCGTATTGCCACCGTTGCTAAAGGTGCGCGTAGGCCAAGGTCTGCAATGCGTGGCATGCTGCAGTCTTTTCAATCGCTGACGGCTACTTGGTCTGGCAAAAACGAGCTTAAAACATTGCATTCACTGGATTGGCACGCAGGCTTACTCATGCTGCAGGGTGAAGCGCTCATGTGTGGTTTTTACTTGAATGAGTTATTGTTGCGCCTATTACCGAGAGAAGATGCACATGAAAGCTTATTTATTTATTACGCAGAAACACTCAAAATTTTGGCCAGCGGCCAAGATTATGCAACTACCTTACGTCGCTTTGAATTAAAATTATTGCAAGAGTTAGGTTATGCAGTACCGCTAGATTTTGATGATCATAATCAAGTGATTATCATTGATAAGTCTTACAGTTATATCGCAGAGCGTGGTGCTTGCAAAGTGAGTAATCAAGGCGTGCAGCTGCGTGGTAAAACCCTGCTAGACATGGCTAACGACGATTATAGTGATGTGCAAACACAAAGCCAAAGCAAGCAGCTCATGCGCGTATTGCTAGCGCATTATTTAGGTGACCAGCCATTACATACGCGGCAACTTTTGATTGATTTACAAGGGCTTTAAAATGTAGTTGGCTTTAGCATATTATAAATGCAACATTCTAAGCAAGATTATGCGCGAGACATTTTATAGTGTGGGGTATGTTTCAATTGGTAAACAATAAAATTTTTTGAATAACGACTTATCGCAACGAATGTTGCAGATTTTAAGGTGGTAAAGTGATTAAATTAGGTATTAATATTGACCATGTTGCAACACTGCGCCAAGCACGTGGTACGGCGTACCCTAGCCCTATACAAGCAGCTTTGAGGGCAGAGGAAGCGGGTGCAGATAGTATTACGTTGCACCTACGTGAAGATCGCCGCCACATGCAAGATGCCGATGTATTTGCAATACGTCCGTTATTGCAAACTAAGATGAATTTAGAAATTGCGGTTACAGATGAGATGGTCGCAATTGCACTCAAAGTAAAGCCGCAAGATATATGCCTTGTGCCAGAGCGTCGTGAAGAGCGCACCACAGAGGGTGGGCTTGAAGTGGCTGGTAACTTAGCAAAAATGACAGAGGTTTGTGACACGTTAGCCGATGCTGGTATTCGTGTGAGCTTATTTATTGCACCCGATATTGCGCAAATTGATGCAGCTCACCTAGCAGGCGCGCCCGTGATTGAGTTGCATACGGGTAAATATGCAGATAGCACAGGTTCAGTACAAGCGCATGAGTTAGAGCGTATCAAAAAAGCCACTGCACATGCGCTCAAACTCGGGCTGATTGTGAATGCAGGGCATGGCTTAAATATTCATAACGTACAGCCGATTGCTGCAATTTCAGGTATGAATGAGCTCAATATTGGTCACGCGATTGTGGCACATGCGCTGTTTGTGGGTTGGGAATACAGTATTCGTGAAATGAAATCAATCATATTGGCGGCTAAATGATCTTTGGAATTGGCACTGATATTGTTGAAGTGGCGCGTATGGAAGCCTCCATTACTAAGCTTGGCTTGCCGTTTGCAGAGCGTATTTTAAGTGCTGAGGAGCTTGCTAGCTTTAACGAAAGTAACCAAAAGTCGCAGTTTTTAGCTAAGCGTTTTGCTGCCAAAGAGGCTTTTTCAAAAGCATTAGGAACAGGCCTGCGCGCGCCAGCCACTTTTCAAAATATTACGATTACGCATGATACGCTAGGCAAACCGCTCTTCAAGTTTTCTCAAGATTTATTACAGCTTTTACGTATTAAAGGTATTCATCATCAGCATTTAACCGTGAGTGATGAGAAAACTTTTGCTGTAGCTTTCGTTGTCCTAGAAACTTAAATGCATGAGGTAGATTTCAGTCGCCGTTTTGGTGGTGTAAGCCGATTATATGGTGAAGCGGGCTTAGCGAAGTTTCAAGCAGCACATGTTTGTGTCATCGGCATTGGTGGTGTTGGTAGTTGGGCGGTTGAGGCATTAGCGCGAAGTGCAATTGGTAAAATTACACTGATAGACTTAGATAATATTGCCGAAAGCAACGTCAATAGGCAGCTACATGCAATCGATGAAAACTTTGGCAAAGCTAAAGTTTCAGCCATGCGTGAACGTATTTTAAATATCAATCCTTACTGCCAAGTAGTTAAAATTGAAGAGTTTGTAACCGCAGACAATGTTGCAGATTTACTCGCTAATGCAGACTGTGTATTAGATGCAATAGACGATGCAAGAGCCAAAGTAGCTATTGCAGCATTTTGCAAACTGCAAAATATGCCGTTGGTGATGGTGGGTGGGGCAGGTGGGCGGCTAGATGCCACGCAAATGCAAATTGCCGATTTGAGCCAAGTGACTGGTGATAGATTATTAGCAAAAGTGCGCAATAGTTTGCGCCGTGATCATCATTTTCCTAAAGCGAGTAATGCTAAAAAATCTGCTAAATTTGGCATTCAAACCGTGTATTCAGATGAGCCCGTGATTAAGCCAGTAGCCGCTTGCGACGCCCACACTGAAACTGACACGATTACAGGCTTAAATTGCGCTGGTTACGGCTCTAGTGTGTGTGTCACTGCACCGTTTGGCTTTGCCGCTGCAGGCTTAGTTTTACAAAGTCTATTGAACAAATAGCTGCATCAGTAGTCATTATTGGGTGACTACAAACTCTTTCAAAGGCAATAAATCTAGCCTGCCCAGTAAGCCGTGCGTGCAGTGCGGTCGCGAGATGACTTGGCGTAAATCATGGGCCAAAAACTGGTTAGAGGTGAAATACTGCTCTGACAAATGTCGCCAGTTATCTAAACCTGCTAGTCAATCATCTGCATCGTAAATTGCAGAAAATTTTCAAAGCCATCACCAAAACAATCAATAGAAAATACGCAAATGATACGACATCTCATTTTAATCTTGGGCGATCAGCTTAATTTAGATAACCCCGCACTCGAAAACTTTGACTCGCGCTTAGACCAAGTAATAATGGTTGAGACCGCAGGCGAGGCTACCCATGTTTGGAACCACAAAGCGCGTATTGTATTGTTTTTGTCGGCCATGCGCCACTTTGCAGAGTCGCTCGCTGAAGCTAATATTCCTGTTAACTACCATCGGCTAGGTGAGCACGAATTTGCAAGTTTAAGCGCAGCTTGGGCACATTATATTGGCGCATTAAAACCACAAAAAATCATTATTTGCGAGCCAGGTGAGTATCGTTTAGAGCAAGATTTAGTAAGCTTGTGCGCAAACACCAATACGCAATTAGTAATACGTGATGACAGCCACTTTATGTGCTCGCGAGCAGACTTTAAGCACTGGGCAAAAGGTGGGAAGCAGTTGCGTATGGAGTTTTTTTACCGTGTAATGCGTAAAAAATATGATGTACTGATGGATAAAGACCAACCGTTAGGTGGTGTTTGGAATTATGACGCAGAAAACCGTAAAACATTTGGCAAGCTTGGTCCGCAAAATTTACCAGAAGCCCCGCAAGTTAGCATTGATGACATTACGCAGGCAGTTATAGCCTGTGTTGAAACACATTTTCCTCAACATCCAGGTAGTTTAGGGCACTTTATTTGGCCTGTTACACGTGCAGGCGCTTTGCAGTTTTTAGATGATTTTATTGCGAATAAATTAGCTGGCTTTGGTGATCATCAAGATGCTATGTGGCAAGTTCAAAATAACCAAACTGCCTATTTATGGCATTCGTTATTATCAACATCATTGAATTTAAAGCTGTTGAATCCGCGTGAAGTGATTGCGGCAGCTCAAATTGCTTATCAAAAAAATCAATTGCCACTCGCCAGTGTTGAAGGTTTTATTCGCCAAATTTTAGGCTGGCGTGAATTTATTCGTGGTGTGTATTGGTTAGATATGCCACAAATGGCTGAGAGTAATCACTATCAGCATAACCGCCCGCTACCAAGCTGGTATTGGTCTGGCGACACACAAATGAACTGCATGCGCCAAACCATTACACAAACCTTTGCTTATGGTTATGCCCACCATATTCAGCGGCTTATGGTTACAGGCATGTTTGGCATTTTGGCTGAGCTAAATCCGCGTGAAGTTGAAGCTTGGTATTTAGCAGTTTATGTAGATGCAGTGGAATGGGTAGAGTTGCCAAATGTAGCTGGTATGGCGCTCTATGCGAACGGCGGTCGTTTCACCAGTAAGCCCTACGTAGCAAGCGGTGCGTATATCAAACGTATGAGCAATTATTGTAGCAATTGTAAATATAAGCCTGAAATAAAAACTGGGCCAAACGCCTGCCCAACCACAACCCTGTATTGGAATTTTTTGATTAAGCACTATGAAACCTTCGCACACAACCCGCGCACAGCACTCATGGCTAAAAACGTAGATAGATTTAGTGCTGAAGAAGTTGACGCAATAAAAATGCAGGCTGATTTCGTATTGAATAATGTCAACTCGCTTTAGGTAGTTCAGTTTATACGCGCACAACCAGTATTAGCAGCCACACATGGTAAAAACATGCTGAAATTCGCTTGAAATATCATCGCTTAATCCCCATTAAATATTTAACTTTTTAATGGGGATTTTTTATGTCAGAAACAAAAACAAATAATCAAAAACAAACAATGGGTTTTCAAGCTGAAGTAAAGCAACTGATGCAACTGATGATTCATTCACTTTACTCAAATAAAGAGATTTATCTGCGCGAGCTGATTTCAAATGCATCTGACGCAGCTGATAAATTACGCTTTGCAGCGCTTGCCAATGGTGCGCTGTACGAAAATGACAGTGAGCTCAAAATCAAAGTAAGCTTTGATAAAGCAGCGCGTACTGTGACGATATCAGACAACGGTATTGGTATGAGTCGCGATGAAGTGATTGCTAATATTGGCACTATTGCTAAGTCTGGTACTAAAGAGTTTTTCCAAAACTTAAGTGGTGACGAAGCGAAAGACGCTAATTTAATTGGCCAGTTTGGTGTGGGTTTTTACTCGGCATTTATTGTGGCCGATAAAGTCACACTTAGAACGCGTAAAGCAGGTGAGTCTGAAGGCGTGGAATGGGTTTCTGCGGGTGAGGGTGACTTTACGATTGAGTCTATTGCTAAGCCAACGCGGGGCACAGAAATTACGCTACATTTACGCGCTGACGAAGATGAGTTTTTGAATGACTGGAAGTTGAAATCGACCATTCGTAAATATTCAGACCATATCACATTGCCGATTCAGATGAATAAAACTGAATGGCAAGAAGGTGAAGAGGGTAAGCCGGGCGACATGGTCACGCTCGATGAGTTAGAGACGATTAACAAGGCTTCAGCACTTTGGGCGCGTAGTAAAAATGACATTACTGACGACGAGTACAATGAGTTTTACAAGCATGTTTCTCACGATTACGAAAATCCATTAGCGTGGAGCCACAACCGTGTAGAGGGTAAGCAAGAGTATATTTCGCTACTGTATATTCCTGCTAAAGCGCCATTTGATTTGTACGACCGTGAACGTAAACAAGGTATTAAGCTATATGTAAAACGCGTATTTATCATGGACGACAGTGATAAATTGATGCCGCAATATTTACGTTTTGTGCGCGGTGTGATTGATACAGCCGATTTGCCGCTGAATGTTTCGCGTGAGATTTTGCAAGAAAGCCGTGATTTAGAAGCCATTAAAAAAGGCTCTGTGAATAAGGTTTTAGGCTTGCTTGAAGATATGGCGACTAACAAACCTGAAGAGTATGCACAATTTTGGGCTGAGTTTGGTAAGGTGATTAAAGAGGGTGTTGGTGAAGACTTTGCTAACAAAGAACGTGTTGCTGGTTTGCTACGGTTTGCCTCTACACAAGCTGACACTGATGCCCAGTCAGTGAGCTTTAGCGACTACATAGCCCGCATGAAGCCTGAGCAAGAAGTGATTTATTTTATTACCGCAGATAGCTTTGCGGCCGCGCAACACAGCCCGCATTTAGAAATTTTCCGCAAAAAAGGCATTGAGGTGTTACTGCTGAGCGATCGAGTAGATGAATGGATGCTAAGCAGTTTGACAGAATTTGCGGGTAAGAAATTACAATCGATTGCAAAGGGTGATTTAGATTTAGGCAAGCTTGAAGACGAAGCTGAAAAAGAGAGTAAAAAAACCACTGAAGAAGCCTTTAAGTCCTTAGTCGAGAAACTGAAAACAACATTAGGTGACAAAGTGAAAGAGGTGCGCGTGACACACCGTTTAACGGATTCACCCGCTTGTTTGGTGTCTGACAAGTTTGATATGTCTGGTAATTTAGAGCGTATGCTTAAAGCGGCGGGTCAAGCCGCGCCTAGCGTTAAGCCGATTTTAGAGGTTAATCCTACACATAAATTATTAAGTAAACTCAATACTGAAATTGATAATGCTAGGTTTGATGATTTAGCGCATGTGGTTTTTGATCAAGCATTACTGGCAGAAGGTGGCCAACTGCAAGACCCAGCGGCTTTCGTCAAACGCATGAATAGCTTATTAGTGTAAAATAACCAGTGTATAAACAGGCTCGGCATGCTGAATATAAAAGCTGCTGAGCCTTTTTTATGCGGTGCGTTTTTTGCTTTACCTAATAATAATTAAGTTTTATCAACTAAAAAAGCAAAAAATACCGTAAGCAATTTAAGTTAAATTTGAGAGAGATTCAACATGGCAATCACAAAAAAAGAAACCTTAGCCACAGCAGATAGTGAGCCTAAAAAGTCAGCTAAATCTAGCAAAAGTGCTACTAATACTGATTTAAAACAATCGCTTGAAAATCATCTCAAGTTTTCATTATTCAAAACTGACCAAGTTTCTACGCCGCGCGATTGGTACGCTACGTCAGCTTATGCTGTACGCGATTCAGTTGTTGATCGCTGGGTAAAAACCTCAACCAATTATTATGATAAAGATGTAAAGCGTATTTACTATCTTTCATTAGAGTTTTTAATGGGGCGCATGTTGAGTAATGCTGCACTTAATTTGGGCATTAATGATGAATTAAAATCAGGTTTAGACGAGCTCGGTAAAAACCTTGAAAATGTGGTCGATATGGAAATCGATGCCGCATTAGGTAATGGTGGTTTAGGTCGTTTGGCGGCGTGTTTTTTAGATTCTATGGCGACGATGGATATTCCTGGCACAGGCTACGGTATTCGTTATGAGTATGGTATGTTTCGTCAAAGTATTGTAGACGGTCAGCAAACTGAAAACCCAGATAACTGGCTGCGTTACGGCAATATTTGGGAGTTTCAACGTCCAGAAAGTACGTATAACGTTAAATTTTTTGGTTCAGTTGTTGAGTTCGAGGGTGAGCAGCATTGGAAAGACGCGGAAAATGTGGTGGCTATGGCCTACGACGTGCCGATTCCTGGTTATGATACACAAACGGTGAACAATTTACGCTTATGGTCAGCTAAAGCGACCAAGGAATTTGATTTACGCCATTTTAACGATGGTAATTACGAGAAAGCAGTAGAAGAGCGTAACGAAACTGAGAGTATTTCAAAAGTACTTTATCCAAATGACAACTCAGCATCTGGCCGTGAATTACGTTTGAAGCAACAATATTTCTTTGTTTCTGCTTCTATTCAAGATATTTTGCGCCGTTTTTTAACGTTCCATACCGATTGGAACAAACTGCCTGAAAAAATCGCGATTCAGTTAAACGATACGCACCCAGCTATTGCAGTGGCTGAAATGATGTATCAATTGTGCGATGTACATCATGTTGAGTGGTCCAAAGCATGGGCTATTTCTAACAAAATTTTTGCATATACTAATCACACGCTTATGCCAGAAGCCCTAGAAACGTGGTCTATAGACCTGTTTGGTAGCTTATTACCACGTCACTTGCATATTATTTACCGCATTAACCATGAGTTTTTGCACATGGTGAATCATAAGTTCCCTGGTGATAGCGGCTTATTGAACCGTGTATCTATTATTGATGAAACACATGGTCGCCGTGTGCGCATGGCGCATTTGGCAGTGGTTGGCTCACACACCGTGAATGGCGTCGCTGCGCTCCATAGCGAGTTGCTAAAAACTACATTATTTGCTGACTTTAATCGTATTTATCCGGGTAAATTAACGAATGTCACCAATGGTATTACGCCACGCCGCTGGCTAAACCAAGCCAACACAGGCCTTACTGCGCTGTTAACAAAAGCCATAGGTACTGGATTTCAAAAAGATTTAAGTAAAATTGCTGCGCTCACGCCATTAGCTGACGATAAAGACTTCCGCAAGGCATTTCGTGCTGTAAAACTCGCGAATAAAGTACGCTTGGCCGAGAAAATTGAGTCACTTACAGGCGTAAAGTTAAATCCTGACGCGCTATTTGATATTCAAATTAAACGTATTCATGAATATAAACGCCAGCTGTTAAACGTGCTTCACGTGATTACGCTGTATAACCGTATCAAAGCAGGTGCCGTTACTACACCACGTGCTGTGATTTTTGGTGGTAAAGCTGCACCTGGTTATTGGATGGCTAAGCAAATTATTCGCTTGATTAACGATGTGGCGAGCATTGTGAACGACGACCCAGAAGTTGGCGATAAACTCAAAGTCGTTTTCTACCCAAACTATGAAGTTTCAGCAGCTGAAATTTTATTCCCAGGGGCAGATTTAAGTGAGCAAATTTCAACAGCAGGCACTGAGGCGAGTGGCACAGGCAACATGAAAATGGCGCTCAATGGTGCACTCACTATTGGTACGCTAGATGGCGCAAACGTTGAGATTATGGAGGAAGTAGGCGCAGAAAATATCTTTATTTTTGGCCTAACTACACCAGAAGTTGCCAGTGTAAAAGCGAACAAATATAACCCGCAAGATTACTACCATAACAATGCTGAATTAAAACAAGTGATTGATATGATAGGTAACGGTTTCTTTAACGTTGAAGAGCCTAACCGCTACCAAGCGATAGTTGATAACTTGCTTTATAAAGGTGACAACTACTTATTGCTGGCTGATTACGCTGCCTATATAGCAATGCAAGATACAGTTGCCGCTGTTTATAAAGATCAAGAGGAGTGGAGCCGTCGCGCAGTATTAAATGTGGCGAGAATGGCAAAATTCTCAAGTGATCGCACCATCGGTGAGTACGCAGATAAGATTTGGAAAGTTAAAGCAGTCAAGTAAAAATATTTAAGCGGTAAACAAAAACGCGCTCGTTATACAGCGCGTTTTTTATTGGCCAACTTTTTTGTAATTCAGCCTACAATCTAGCGTTATACGCCTACTTCCACTATATCTCACCGCCAACTTAATGCAGAATTTTAAAAAGACAATGCGTAATACAGATACCTAACATGACAATTTAAGCTGGTCCAGTTACTCAATTGCGTATTAAAGTTGCAATGGTAATGCTGGAAAAAAATCGGCTTGTTTATTTGAGTCTTAACAATAAGTTACTGTAAAACATCATTAAACTTTTTTAGTTGTCATCAATTTAAGCTATTATTTATAAAATATGGTTCAATCAACGGAGAGCTAAATGCTTAAACAATCCTATCGTCATGTCGCTTTAGCGGCAGCTTTTACTTTATTTGCACTGCAAGCTAATGCGCTGGCCGTCAGTGATTTATCTAATAAAGATGCTAGTGGTGGCTTAAAAGCGGCACTCTCGCAAGGCATTGGCAAGGCCATTGGTAGTCTTGGCGCAGCTGATGGCTTTTTTAAAAATCCAGCGGTTAAAATACCACTGCCAGACTACTTAAAAAAAGCTGAAAAAGGCATGCGCATGTTTGGCATGGGCAAACAGGCTGATGAATTAGTCTTAAAAATGAATCGCGCTGCAGAAGCTGCGGTGCCAGAAGCTAAAACATTATTACTTGGCTCGCTCAAGCAAATGACTGTAAACGATGCTAAAAATATTTTAACGGGTGGCGAAGACGCCGCAACGCAATATTTTAAAAAAACAACATCAACTGAAATGAGTGCTAAGTTTTTACCAATCGTCACCAAAGCAACCGAAAATGTGCAATTAGCCCAGCAGTATAATAAGTTTGCCGAAATGGGCGGTAAGTTTGGTTTAATTAAAAAAGAGAACGCTAATCTTGAGCAATATGTCACGCAAAAAACTTTAGATGGCGTGTATTTAATGATTGCCCAAGAAGAGAAAGCAATTCGCCAAGACCCTGTGGGGCAAGCAAGCAGTTTGATCAAAAAAGTTTTCGGCGCGCTCAGTAATTAAGCGTTTAACTAAAGCGCCACTAGTTTAATAGCTTAGCCACAACACTTAACGGCGTTGTGGCTTTTTTATTAGCCGCAATCTGATAAAATTACGTTTTCTGATTCTGCAAGCCTCTTCATGTCAACACCTGTCATGCTCCAACTGCGCGGAAACGCTGCGCTTTCTCAATTTCGCCTTGTTAAACTGAGTGATTCTTTGGCGATATTAGCGCCAAACATTGCTAGTATTTACGCTGAATTTGTCCATTTTATATGGTCAGAAACCGTACTTGATGGCACACAACAATCTACTTTAGAACAAATACTCACTTATGGCGCGCATGCCGAAACACATGCAGCTGACGGCGAATTATTTTTAGTGATTCCACGTATCGGCACGATTTCACCGTGGGCGTCACGCGCGACAGATATTGTGCAGCATTGCGGCTTAGAGAGCATTTTGCGCGTTGAGCGCGGTGTTGCTTATTATGTGAAAACTAAAAACGGCGTGGCATTAAATGACGCTGAAAAGCAGAGCTTAAAAGCGGCGATTCATGATCGTATGACTGAAACTGTGGTCATGCAATTGGCAGACGCCAATAAGCTTTACCATGAGGCACAGCCTGCACCATTAAACTCAATCGATATTTTAAGCGGTGGCAAAGCCGCATTGAATAGGGCTAATAGTGAATTGGGCTTGGCTTTGTCTGCTGATGAGGTGGATTATTTATTTGAAAATTTCACTAAAATTAAGCGTAACCCAACCGATGTTGAGTTGATGATGTTTGCACAGGCCAACTCTGAGCATTGCCGCCATAAAATTTTCAACGCTGACTGGGTAATTGATGGTGAGGTGATGGATAACAGCTTGTTTGGCATGATACGCAATACGCACAAACTCAACCCGGGCAACACAGTGATTGCTTATTCAGATAACGCATCAATCGTAGCAGGCCAAAAAACCAAGCGTTTTTACCCGCAAGATAAAGGCGCATATGCCTTTATTGAAGAAGATATGCACTACTTAATGAAAGTAGAAACACATAATCAC
>JANNBX010000166.1:0-8418 GCA_031385945.1 Methylophilaceae bacterium
GCGATACCGTCATCTACTGCAATCGTGTTGAATTCTTTAGCTACGCCGCCTGCACGTTCAATTTCGCGGGCAACCATTTGGCCAAGATCTTTTAAATGCACGTGACCCGGCACAAACTGCGTGAACGAGTTAGAAATCGCAATAATAGGCTTGTCAAAATCGCCATCCTTCATGCCAGTAGCACGCCAAAGTGCGCGTGCGCCTGCCATATTGCGGCCGTGGGTGGTGGTTCGTGAGCGATAAACTGGCATGATAACAATCCAAATGCGTAAAAACACTATTTTAGACGATGCAGAACAACAAGACTAATTTTTGCGTGGATTTTCTGGTTTTGTGTCGATTTTCAAGCTTTATATTAGCTTTATGACTTTATAAGTTCAAAATACCAATCGTCAATTTGTTTTTCTAACTATTTATAGTGCATATTTGCAGTGCTGCTATCAACTTAATAAATATAAAGTTTTATTTTGGCGCAGGTAAACAAGCTAAAAATTGTTTCACTTTCATGGGCTTATGAAACAAAAAGCCCTGCCCTATCTGACAATCCCATTTTTTAAGCAATGTGGCTTGTTCTTCGGTTTCTACACCCTCGGCAACCAAGGTTTTGCCCAAGCTAATCGCCATCCCTATCATCGCTTTAACTAATTTTGCATCGTCTTGAATATGCGTAATTTCACGCACAAAACTTTGATCAATTTTCACTTCATGTATGGGGAATTTATTCAAATAAGATAATGAAGAATAACCCGTGCCAAAGTCATCAATGGCAATATTGATGCCTAATTTGACTAAATTTTTAAGTGTTTGCAGTACATGTTCGGCGTCTTGTAACAATAAGCTTTCAGTGATTTCTAGCTTGATCCAAGCGGGGTTACAGTTGGTCACACCTAGGCAATATTTTACTGATGAAAAAATATCATTGCGCACAAACTGCCGTGCAGATAAATTAACTGCAAAAATAAGTGGTACTTTACGATTTTTATTCACTTTATGAGCAAGGCTAAAAGTCTCGCGCATGACCCATTGACCAATTTCTACAATAATACCTAACTCTTCAGCCACGGAAATAAATTCGCTAGGGCTTACTTCACCTAATTCGCTACTGTTCCATCTGAGTAAGGCCTCAGCGCCAACAATTTTGCGGCTCTGCAACGAAACCAATGGCTGATAAACCATATATAACTCATTATTTTTGGTTGCTCGGTGTAAAGCAGTTTGCATGCTGAGCTTATAGGGCATGTGCTCAATCAAGGCTGAATCAAAATACTGAAAATTATTGCGACCTTGTTTTTTAGCTAAATACATTGCGTAGTCTGCGTACTTTAGCAAATCGTCCACCACAACACTGTGTTGTGGATAAGCCGCAATACCAATACTGGCGGTAATAACCAGCTCTAAGTTTGCTATTTTGAAAGGTATTGATAAAGCAGCAACAATTTTGCCAGCCAATAAACCCAGATCGTCTAGCGCGTCGATTTTATCAACTAAAACTGCAAATTCATCACCGCCAAGTCGAGCGACAATCCCTTTTTTAGCCATTTTTTGCACAATACGCATAGCAACTTCTGTCAGCAATTCATCACCAATCGCATGACCTAAGCTATCGTTAATGGCTTTAAAGTGATCTAAATCAATCATTAAAATACCAAACTTTTGGCTGGCATGACTCGCCTGGCTTGCAGTTGAGGCAACACGATCATTAAATAAAGTGCGGTTAGGCAGCCTTGTAAGCATGTCGTGATACGCCATAAACTCAATACGCTCACGATAACGGCTGATTTCAGAAATATCACTACTCAATGAAAGCAAGCCTATCATTCTGTGGTGGCTGTATTCAGGGATAATGCGCATTAAATAAACTTTTGGTTTACCCTGTTTTTCAACGTTGATTTCAAAAACTTGCTGCTCACCTGTCGCTAATACTGACTGCATGCGCTGCTGAAACTCATGCCCTGTGATGCTGGTAATACTGCTATGCCAAAGTTCGCTTGGGGTAGTGCCGAGAACTTGTTGTGGCGCTAAATTAAAAGAACGCTCATAATTTTTATTAACAAAAATACGCCTGCAGACAAGGTTGTACCGCACTATTGTTAGCGGTAAACTCTCCATCAAAGCAATATATTCTGACTTACTTCGCATAAAGTCTGCTTCTAATTTCTTTAAATCAGACACGTCACGCGCAAAGCCAACAGTGCCTATTACTTCACCATTGATTTTCACTGGCGATTTATACGTCTCAGCCCAATTAACCTCGCCATGGCTGTGGCGTATGGGCTGCACTACTGTTTTATGTACACCAGTGGTTAGCACTTCTAAGTCATCTTCAATATAACCTTTGCAGTGCTCAGGAAAGTAATCCTCATCCGTTTTGCCTATCATTTCTTGAGCAGAAGTCGCCCCTGCAACGCGTGCAAATACCTCATTACAAGCTAAAAACCGGCTATCTTTATCTTTTAACCAAACCATAAATGGAAAGTTATCCAACAAAGCGCGTTGATATTGCTCGCGTACTCTGATTTCTTGGTTACTTTGCCGATCAATCACATCCACATTGCGGCCAATACTCATCACCCCAAGCAAAGTTTGATCTGCACTAAAAATCGGCGAAATATGGATTAAATCATCAATCACTTGGTTAGCTTGATGATGGTGGGTTTGTAAGCGAAGCTGGCTAGGCAAACCAGAAACTAAAACTGCGTGATATGCCGCTATATATGGCTTAAACGTTTGCTGCCAAGCGTGCTCTGCTTGGTGAATCGTATCGATAGTTTTACTGATAGTTTTTTCAAAAGCGCCATTAAAGTAGACTGGTTTGCCAGTTTCGTCATAAACCGCTACATTATCTTGAGATTGATCAAAAAACGCTTTTATTAAGGCTAAATAGTCATTTAGCGCATAGCTTTTTAGTGGTAAGAGCATGCCATTTCTATTTTTATTTTTTATTCTTAACTGGCGATTTTTTACCGCCTAGTTGTTAAATGCTGTTAGCATTCTGCACAGAATCATACCCTAACTTATCAGAAACTTACACCTTCAAAATGATCTTAACGCACCCACAATTCGACCCAATTGCCCTACACATTACCGCTGGTTTCGGCATACATTGGTACGGACTCATGTATCTCATAGGTTTTTTAGCGTTTTTAGGCTTAGGTAAATATCAAATTAAACATAAAAAATGGTTCGGCTGGACTAATGAAATGCTTGACGATGCGCTGTTTTACGGAGCGCTAGGCGTCATTTTAGGCGGACGTATTGGTTATGTACTGTTTTACCAATTTGGCCATTTTCTAGAAAATCCACTGGCGATTTTTAAGTTATGGGAAGGCGGCATGAGCTTTCATGGTGGTTTTTTAGGCGTGCTGATTGCCATGTTATTTTTTGCAAAAAAATACAAATTAAGCTGGCTAAAAATCATGGATTTTGTAGCGCCGCTTGTGCCAATTGGCTTAGGCGCTGGCCGCATGGGTAATTTTATCAATGGCGAGTTATGGGGCAGGCCTGTAGCTGGCGGCGCCAACTTAGACTTAAACACTGGCGCAAATTGGGGCATGATTTTCCCGCAAGTTGACTATATTCCACGCCACCCATCGCAACTGTATCAATTTGCGCTTGAGGGCGTAGCACTATTTGCAATTTTGTGGTGGTTCTCACGTAAAGAGCGCCCGGTTGGCACTATTTCTGCAGTATTTTTGATCGGTTATGGCAGCTTTAGGTTTATAGCCGAATTTGCCCGTGAGCCAGATAGTTACTTAGGCTTATTACAATTAGGCTTGAGTATGGGGCAGTGGTTGAGCTTACCCATGATTGTGCTTGGTGCTTGGATGTTTGTGAAAACCAACAAAAAAATGAGTTGATTACTTATTGACTAACTCAAATAAAATCATGATGAAACACTCACTGATTAACACGCTAATAGCCAGCGCACACTGATTGCCGCGCACTGATTATTTTGTACAAGGTTGAAAATATGCAGGCTGGCTCACAAAAGATTGTGCGGCAGTTTGTTCTTCTGCCTGCATTAGTTAAACTGATGCATACAAAAAGTGGTAGCTTGTTATTGCAATTTTTGATGCTACTTTTTGGCGCAGTTTTTTGTAGTGCGGCGATTACTGGCGCATCAAACCTGAGCTAAAACTGCTTAACACGATGATTCGCTTTATGGCGAGTCACCTCGTCACTGCGCAATTTCACATGTTTCGTGGTTTGCCCATGCGTGCGTTCGCGCCAAAGTTTAAATGAACTCAGCTTTAAGGTTTTACGCATGAGCTTAATCACACCATCTTGATTCAGCCCAAACTGGGCTTCTATTGCCTCAAATGGTGTGCGGTCTTCCCAAGCCATTTCAATCACGCGCGAAATATCTGCTTTGGTTAATGGCTCGTTTAACAGCATCTTTTCATGCC
Source organism: Methylophilaceae bacterium (assembly GCA_031385945.1). Lineage (GTDB taxonomy): Bacteria > Pseudomonadota > Gammaproteobacteria > Burkholderiales > Methylophilaceae > JANNBX01. The sequence continues at coordinate 4,407 of JANNBX010000166.1, forward strand.
TTTCCATTTGTCTTCTTGCCAGTATTTAAAAAACTCAGCTCTTGTTAAAGCGGCTGGCGCATCTATATGGCTCACATGAAATGCTGTGTGATGTTGTAAATATTGTTCATAAGCATCATCACCTGACAAACGACGAATGATGTGCCAAATATGTTTAATGCGCTGTAATAATTGTTTTAACATGTTTGTGAGAGCATCAAATTACAAAGAAGTTTTTACATAAGGTGTTTCAGTCAACGGCAATACTGGCTTGCCCATTTGCACGCGCCAGCAAGTTTTGAGCATATCTAAAATCACTATCCATAACATCGCCACAAAAAATAATGTTAAATAGGCATCCAAATGTTGATTAAAAATTAACTGGGGCGCAACAGCGGCTTTTTCAGGTGGTAATAAACCAGCCGCTAGTTTCGCGCTTAAGTCATTGGCGGCGGCAAAAAAGCCAATGCGAATATCCTCTGAGAAAATCTTTTGGTAGGCCGCGGTAGTGGTAATCGTCACTAGCCAAACCAGTGGCAAGCCTGTCACCCAAGCGACTTTTAATTTGCCTGATTTCACCAATATGCCTGTTGCAACACTCAAGGCAATAGCTGCTAGCATTTGGTTTGCAATACCAAATAATGGCCACAGAATATTCACGCCACCGTTAGGGTCTATCACGCCGATATACAAAAAATAGCCCCAACCTGCTACAACCAAGCCGCTAGTCAAGATGACAGATGGCATATACGAAGTTTCGCCCAATTTTTTATTGAAATTACCGAGCATATCTTGCAACATAAATCGGCCAACTCTAGTGCCAGCATCGAGTGTTGTAAGTATAAAAATCGCCTCAAACATAATTGCAAAATGGTACCAAAGCGCTAATAAACCTTTACCAAACGCGCTGCCAAAAATACTCGCCATGCCTACAGCCAAGCTAGGCGCGCCACCTGTGCGGGCGAATAAAGTGCTTTCGCCCATGTCTTTAGCGAGCTGGTTCATTTGCTCTACCGTCACGGCATAACCCCAGCTGTTGATTTTAGCGACTGCATCAATCGCGTTTGCACCCACCACGCCCGCAGGGCTGTTAATCGCGAAAAACACGCCTGGCTCTAAAACCGTTGCGGCGATCATGGCCATCATCGCGACAAAGCTTTCTAGCAACATCGCGCCGTAGCCTATCATGCGGATATCACGCTCATTGCTCAGCAACTTAGGCGTAGTACCGCTAGCAATGAGTGCGTGAAAGCCTGAAATAGCGCCGCAAGCGATGGTAATAAATACAAATGGAAACAGCTTGCCGCCAAAAATTGGCCCTGTACCATCGGTAAATTGGGTAATAGCGGGCATGTGAATCTCTGGGCGCAGCATAATAATCGCCACGGCTAACAAGATAATTGTGCCCAACTTCATATAAGTAGATAAATAATCGCGCGGCGCCAGTAGTAGCCACACAGGCAGCACTGCCGCCGCAAAGCCATAAACAATCACCGCATATGCGAGTGGCAAGCCGTCATGGTCAAAAAATACGCGTAAAGTCGCGTTGTGATCTATCCAGCCACCTGCAAATACCGATAACAATAGCAAAATCACGCCGATTGCTGACGCCTCTAACACGCGGCCTGGGCGTATGTTGCGCATGTACAAACCAATCATCATCGCTATCGGTATCGTTGCGGCAACAGTCGAAGTCGCCCATGGGCTGTGCTTCATGGCGTTCACCACCACCAAACCTAGCACGGCAATTAAAATCAGCATGATTAAAAATGTGCCGATTAGCGCGGCTGTACCACCGATTGCGCCAATTTCATCGCGCGCTATTTGGCCTAAACTGCGGCCATTTCGGCGGGTAGATAAAAATAACGTCACCATATCTTGTACCGCACCACCTAATACGGCACCGATTAAAATCCACAAAGTGCCCGGCAGATAGCCAAATTGCGCTGCCAGCGTTGGGCCAACTAGCGGGCCTGGGCCTGCAATAGCGGCAAAATGATGACCAAATACCACCCATCTATTGGTGGGCATGTAATCGCGACCATTATCCAAACGCTCGGCTGGGGTTGCACGTGTTTCGTCCACGGTTAACACGCTGGCGGCTATCCAAGCGGCATAAAAACGGTAGGCGATTGCAAAAATACAAGCAGCGGCAGTAATGAGCCATAACGCGTTGATGCTTTCACCTCGGTTTAATGCAATTGCACTCACGGCGAACGCGCCTATGACTGCAATGCTAAACCAAATGACGATTTTTAGATTTTTTTGCATATTGATTAACTCGTATATTTGCTGAATAAATTTTCTTAATCCTGATGATGCTCAGTATAAATCAGTCTATAAATAACTTAATTTATTTTAAGCTGTCGTAATAAGCTCAGTGAAAAATGAGATATAAAACAGCAAGCGTTACGCAAAGCTGTACGCAATCCGCACGGCTAAGTGTCATTTATACCTCTTGAGCTAAGGTTTTGAGAATATCCCCACAAAAAGCCACACTACTGACCACCATGTTAATATGATTTTTTAGATTGAATGCTCGTCACCCATGCAAAACACAGCTACGAAAAACCCAACATTACCCACTAAAAAACTCAGCATATTAGCTAACCTTTGGCCATTTTTACACCCTTATCGTCACCGTGTTTTACTCGCATTTGTATTGCTCTGTTTAGGCTCAGCGACCTTATTGCTTGTGCCGCTGGCGTTTCGCGATCTCATTGATTTTGGCTTTGTAAGCCAAACAACCGCAACATCAGCATCTGCCACCACACACAAAGGCTTAATCGGCAGTTTAAGTTTAAATGGCCATTTTTTAGTGATGATGGCGCTAGCGACTTTTTGGGCGTTGATGATTGCCATGCGCTATTACACGGTTTCGTGGGTAGGCGAGCGCGCAACGGCCGATTTACGCAGTGCAGTGTATGCCCGCGTGATGACGCAAAGCCCTCAGTTTTTTGAAACCACGCAAACTGGCGAAGTGTTGTCGCGTTTAACAGGTGACACTACACTCATACAAACCGTGGTTGGCAGCTCAATATCCATGGGGCTACGTAGCGCATTTCAATTTACCGGCGGCATGATTATGCTCGCCGTCACTAATCTATATTTATTTTCACTTAATATCGGGCTGATGTTATTGCTGATTTTGCCGATTATTTTAATTGGCCGCAAAGTTAAAAAACTATCACGTGAATCGCAAGATCGCATAGCAGACAGCTCTGCCATGGCGGGCGAAATATTAAACGCTATGCCTACAGTGCAATCGTACACACAAGAGCATCGCGAAATTGCACGATTCACCAACACAACGAATATCAGCTTTGCTACTGCTTTAAAGCGTGTAAAAGTGCGCGCATTACTCACCATGCTGATGGTTACCGCTATTTTAGGTACCATTATTTTTGTGCTATGGATAGGCGCGCGGCAAGTTTCAGCTGGCACAATGACAGGTGGCGAGCTAGCATCGTTTGTCTTGTACGCGCTCATGGTTGCAGGTGCAGTAGGCACAATGGCCGAAGTTTGGGGTGAAGTCATGCGTGCTGCGGGCGCAACAGAGCGGCTGTTAGAGCTTTTACATGCAGATGCCGCGATTAAAGAATCCACTCACTCGCAAGCACTGATCAACCCAAAACAAGCCACCATTCAATTTAACGATGTACTGTTTCACTACCCATCTCGCCCAACAATCAATGCGCTAGACCATGTGAGTTTAACCATTAAAGCAGGTGAAACGGTTGCCTTAGTTGGCCCTAGTGGCGCAGGTAAAACCACACTTTTTCAATGTTTACTGCGTTTTTATGAAGTAGATAAAGGCTCCATCACCATCAATAATCAAGATATTCGTGAATTAAGTTTGGATAGCCTACGCGGCAATATTGCTGTTGTTCCGCAAGACGCGGTGATATTTTCTGCCAACGCGCTAGAGAATATACGCTACGGCAAACCAACAGCAACCAATGATGAAGTCATCGCCGCGTCCATTGCCGCGCAAGTAGATGAGTTTGTACAAAAACTGCCAGACGGCTACCAA
>JANNBX010000176.1:0-5946 GCA_031385945.1 Methylophilaceae bacterium
ATGGTAGAGCGCGCCATTAAAGCGCGCCGCCACCGCCCAATTTTTATGGTCGATTTAGCCGTACCGCGCGATATTGAGCCAGAAGTTGCTAAGCTAGATGATGTATTTTTATACACAGTGGACGACCTAGCCCAAGTGGTCAGTGAGGGCATGGAAAACCGTCAAGAAGCTGCGATTGCCGCCAGTATGATAGTCAACGCGCGCGTTGAAAACTTTATGCAATGGCTCAAAACGCGCGACGCCGTGCCAACCATCAAAGCCTTGCGCGATCAATTCGAGCAAACGCGTAAAACTGAGCTAGAAAAAGCCATTAAACTGATTCAAAAAGGTGAGAACCCAGAATTAGCGCTTGAAGCACTCAGTAGCGCACTCACCAACAAGTTTTTGCATGCACCCAGCCACGCGCTAAATCAAACGCAAGGTGATGAACACATGCGCCTCGAGCAAATGCTCAAACAGTTATACCAAATTAAAACCTAGTTAAATTAGCAATAAATAAAGTAAAAATATGAAACCCAGCATGATTAAAAAGCTCGCCACACTGAGCGACCGCCTAGAAGAACTCAACCGCTTAATGAGTAGCGAGGGCGTGACGAACAACATGGATAATTACCGTAAAATCACGCAAGAGCACGCTGAGATCACGCCGATTGTCGCGCAATATCATGTATTTGAGCAGGCTGAAGCCGATATACGCGAAGCGCAAAAAATGCTGAGCGACCCAGATATGAAAGAGTTTGCGCAAGAAGAAATTGAAAACGGCAAAGCGATTTTAGAAAAAGTAGAGCTAGATTTACAAAAATTATTGCTGCCAAAAGACCCCAATGACGATAAAAATATTTTCTTAGAGATACGCGCTGGTACAGGTGGCGATGAGTCTGGCTTATTCTGCGGTGATTTATATCGCATGTATTCACGCTATGCAGACCGCCAAAAATGGAAAGTCGAGATTATGTCAGCCAACGAATCTGAGGTAGGTGGCTACAAAGAAATTATCGCCAAAATCGAGGGCTACGGGGCATATTCCAAATTGAAATTCGAGTCTGGCGTGCACCGTGTGCAGCGCGTACCAGATACTGAAACACAAGGCCGCATCCACACCAGCGCCTGTACTGTGGCTGTGTTGGCTGAGGCTGATGAAATTAACGACACCGTGATTAACCCTGCCGATATTCGCATTGATACATATAGGGCGTCAGGCGCGGGTGGGCAACATATTAACAAAACAGATTCTGCTGTGCGTATTACCCACGCGCCAACGGGTATTGTGGTGGAGTGCCAAGAAGGTCGTAGCCAACACGCAAATAAGGCGCAAGCTTTAGCCGTTTTAGCGGCGCGCATTAAATCAAAACAAGTAGATGCACAAAATAGCGCCATTGCCAGCGAGCGCAAAAGCTTAATCGGCAGTGGCGACCGCAGTGAGCGCATTCGCACCTACAACTATCCACAAGGCCGCATCACCGACCACCGTATCAATCTAACGCTATATAAAATCGATGCGATTACTGAGGGTGATATGGATGAGCTGATTGGCGCGTTGATGGCTGAACATCAGGCGGATTTGCTGGCGAGTTTGGGTGAAGATAATTAGGCTTGAGTGCCGTCTGGCATGACTATTAAGATCGCGCTTTTTAAAGCAGTCACTTTGCTTAGCGAGCAAATGTCTATAAACGAAGCAAAGCTTGAAGCGCAGTTACTGCTGCAACACCTACTTAACGTTAATCGCGCATGGCTTATTGCTCACGCCGATGATGCCCTACCAGCCAATATCTACGGGCCCTTTGAGAAGCTCATAAACAGGCGCTTGCAGAATGAGCCAATTGCTTATATTTTGGGTTATCGTGAGTTTTATGGTCTGCATTTGAAAGTGTCATTTGACACGCTGATTCCGCGGCCTGATACAGAAACGTTGGTGGAAGCGGCATTAGCAAAAATTTCTTCTCATCCGTCATTCCGACGAAAGTCGAAATCTAGCGACTTTAAGGCACTGGATGCCGACTTTCGTCGGAATGCCGAGCAGGAAGTATTAAACGATAGTGAGCTGAGTATTCTTGACTTAGGTACAGGCACTGGCGCAATTGCATTAGCTTTAGCCAACCACAGCCCGCAGGCGTACATCACAGCGGTTGATGCTTCAGAAGGCGCACTCAATATCGCACTGGAAAATGCACAAAATTTAAATATCAACAACGTCAGCTTTGTTTTAAGCAATTGGTTTGCACATTTACCGCCGCAAACGTTTGATTTAATCGTCAGTAATCCACCTTATATTGAAGAAAATGACACCCATTTAACACAAGGCGATGTGCGTTTTGAACCAATATCAGCATTGGTTTCAGGGGCTGATGGTTTGCATGATATTCGCCATATTGTGCGTAACGCGCCGCAATTTTTAAAACCGAATGGCTGGTTAATGCTAGAGCATGGCTATAATCAGGCGACTGATGTGCAGCAATTATTGGCGGATGCAGGGCTTATTGAAATTGAAACGATTCAAGATTTAGGCGGTAATGCGCGTGTTTCAATCGGTTTAAAAATTTAGAGCCAATCCCAGTTCATTCTGGCTTTTTTCGGCGCGTTTTTCATGGCAAAATCCCACAAAAATGGTGGTATAAAACGCATGAATCTAGCCACCATGCCCATTTGCCATGGAATCACTACAAAGCGGCGCTTATTTTTAATCGCCTTAGCAAATTTCTCAGCGGCAACATCAGCATCCATTAAAAATGGCATTTTGTATGTATTAATGTCGGTCATTGGCGTGCGAATAAAGCCAGGTGCAATAGTTGTCACGGCAATATTATCTGCCGCCATTTCTATGCGCAGGCTTTCTAAATATGTAATAGCAGCAGCCTTGCTAGCGCTGTAAGCACCCGCTCCTGGCAAACCGCGTATGCCTGCAACACTTGCGATACCCACCAACTGGCCGCGCTTATTAGCTTGCATGCCAGCTATAAATGGTTGAAATGTATGCACTAAACCAAGTACGTTAATATCCATGACCGCTTTAAATATGGCTGCGTCTTCAGCATTTTGTGACTGCGTACCGCTGCTCACACCTGCGCAGGCAATCACAATATCAGGTACGCCATATTGTGCTATAAAACTATCGGCGGCGGTTTTAAGCGCTGCTGCATCACGCACATCTGCGCTGTAAATAGCACTTTCAACATTTAACTCTGCTTTAAGTGCTGCCAGTACATCCAAACGACGCGCAACTAAGCCTAACTGAGCACCATTAGCTGCGTAATATCGCGCTAGCGCTTGGCCAATACCGCTTGATGCGCCCGTGATAAATACCGTGGAATGGCTAAATACTTTTGATGATTGAGTAAACATGAATGATCAATGAGTAGTGGTCACAGTGCAACGATTAGAGTGCAGTGTGCACACTAAAATGAGTTGAAAATGAAGTTATTGCGCGGATTTATTCACCGAAACAGCATTGCCAGTAGGCTTACGTTTCGGTGAATATGGATTTGACTGACTGTCAGTATTTTTACTCATCACTTTGTTACTTGCAGCTTTGTTACTTACAGCTTTATTACTTGCAGCTTTGTGATTAGCTAAGTTTTTGCTTATTTGCTTTTTTTTTCAGCACGCGCTTTAGACACCAAAAAGTCAGTTGCTTTAAGAGCGTTATCGTAGCTACCAGTCATGGTGCTTGAAGTAATATATTTACCGTCAATCACTAAACTTGGTACACCAGTTGCGCCAGACGCACGAAATATTTGTGCAGCACGATTTGTTTTAGTGCTAATACCAAATGATTTATAAGCTTCATCAACTTTCTTTTTATCTAAGCCGCTAATTTTAGTTAACCAGCTAGCCGCTGCAGCTTCATCTGTTGGGTTTAATATTTTTTGCTTGTGAATAGCATCAAACAAGGCGGTGTGATATTTTTCACCCAAGCCGAATGTTTCCATTACATAAAATGTTTTAGCCATCGGTGCCCAGCGTGGGTCTGGTAGACCCGGTACGCGTACAAACGCAACGTCTGCTGGTAGCTTTTTAACCCAAGCATTTAGCATAGGGTCAAAATCATTACAGTGGCCGCAACCATACCAAAAAATCTCCATCACCTCTACTTTAGCGGGGTTGGCTGTTGGCAATAGTTGCACTGTTTGCTCGTAATCGCTGCCTAATTGCGGCTCGGCCATTAAGTTAAATGATGCTAATAGTAAAAGGCTTGCTAACAATTTCTTCATGTTTCTTCCTTATCAATCTTATAAAAACTTGCTAAATAGTACATAAGTTATTTGAATGTCATGCTCTAAGCTCAACGCTTTCAATCACATTTGGCTTACATGCATAACATGAGTTCACTTTTTTAATAAACGCTACACCGTGGTTTAATCAGCAACATGCTATTGCGGCGCTTCAACTTGGTCATCAACTTTAATCAAATTAGCCTCAAAGCCTTTTAATGCAAGCTCGCTACGGGCTTTGTTAATGCGTTCAACGTCTGCAAAAGGCCCAACTCGTACACGGTGCCAAACCCCTTTTTCAGGAATCTCAGCACTCTGAATCACTGCTTCAAAACCTTGCAAGGCTAATTTTGCCTTCATATTATCAGCATCATTTTCTGTTTGAAACGCGCCAATTTGCAAGTAATAGTGTTGCTTAGGTTTTACTGGCTCTATTTCTGTTTCTAGTTGTGCAGATTCTTTTACGATATCTTCTTCTGTCACTTGTTTTTCAGAGCCTGGCAAAATAGTATAAAAATCAAAACGTGGTTTTTGTTCAAGTGTTGCGTTCGGGTCAACTGCATCTGGGCTTTCGTCTTGCGGAATCACGCTGCCAGTGACTATTGGCGGCGTAGTGGTTGCAGCTGGGCTGCTAGAAAACGGCGTTTTACCACCATTCACCAATATGGCAACGCCAATACTTAAGCCAACGCCAAGCAATAAACCAGTGAGCAAGCCAGCAACAAATGGGTTACTTTTGGTGGCTGCTTTTTCACGGCTAGTTGCGGGTTTATAGTCTTTTGACATATTTTGCTACTTTCGATAATGACTAAATTACTTTTCTGGATAACATTTTTGCTGAGTTACATTTTTGTGGGCGCTGATACACCAAGCAAACTTAACCCATTTTTAAGTACTTGCTGGGTCGCAACTAACAACGCCAACCGCGCCATTTTGGTTGGCGTGTCATCGACCAAAACTTTGTGTTCGTTATAAAAACTATGCAAACTTGCAGCGCACTCTTTTAAATAATTAGCAATCATGTGCGGCGCTAACTCCTCAGCCGCGCTCAATACGGTTTCAGGATACTCGCTCAATTTCTGCATAACTGCGGCTTCATGTGCAGAGCTTAATGGGCTTAAATCAGCGCTAGCTAAACTCGCCACATCACCCGCCCACTGCGCCAACACGCTGCAAATACGGGCATGCGCGTATTGAATATAATACACAGGGTTATCATTGGTTTGTGCGCGGGCTAAGTCAATATCAAAAATCAGCTGTGAATCTGAACGGCGCGCAGCCAAGAAATAGCGCGTTGCGTCACAACCTACTTCATCAATCAAATCACGCAACGTCACATAACTACCTGCACGTTTGCTAAGCTTCACTTCTTCACCGCCACGCATCACAGTCACCATTTGGTGTAACACATACTCAGGCCAAACATTTGGAATGCCGGAATTTGCCGCCTGCAAACCAGCACGCACGCGGGTAATAGTACTGTGATGATCCGCACCCTGCTCATTAATTACACGGATAAAACCGCGGTTCCATTTATCTAAATGGTAAGCAACATCTGGCACAAAATAGGTATAGCCACCGTCACTTTTGCGCATCACACGGTCTTTATCATCACCGAAATCAGTGGTTTTTAGCCACAACGCATCACCTTCTTCATAGGTTTTGCCGCTAGCAATCAGCACTTGCACCGTATCTTCAACCTTGCCAGAGCTGTATAAAGCACTCTCAAGTGAAAACA
>JANNBX010000203.1:0-1809 GCA_031385945.1 Methylophilaceae bacterium
TTGTGCATATTGCGGACGTTAGCCAAGTGAATGATTGGGCCGCTGAGTTTTCACCACTTGCGCAAAAGTTGGCAGCAGCGTTTTGGCCCGGACCTTTTACGCTGGTGTTGCCAGCAAAAAATAGTGTTTCAATGGTGGTAAGGGCGAATGAACCAACGGTGGCTTTGCGTGTGCCCAGCCACCCTTTAACGCTCAATTTACTCAGGCAAAGTGGTTTAGGTTTGGCAGCACCTTCAGCCAACAAATACACACAATTAAGCCCAACAACTGCGGCGCATGTTACGGCTGGTTTGGGTGACGCTATTGCGGTGCTTGACGGCGGTGCTTGCCAAGTGGGTATTGAGTCGACCATTGTGAGCGTGGCAGTCGGTGAGTGGCAATTGCTACGTTTTGGCATGATTACTGAGGCTGAAATTGAAAAAATTGCAGGGAAACCAGCGCGATTAAATCAACAAAATCTACCAAAAGCACCGGGCCAGCATTTATTGCATTATTCACCGCGCACGCCACTAAGTGTGTATCAAACACGGGCTGAATTATTAGCTGAATCGCAGAAGTTAAAACAACGGAATATTCAACATGCTGCTTTGTTATTTAGTATTGGCGAATTGCCTGAGTGTGAATATTTAACCTTAGCCAATGATGCTGACAAAGCAGCTGAAGCGCTGTATGGCGCGTTACATCAGCTAGACAGCTTGAATGTCGCTAAATTGCTGGTTGAGAAACCACCCGCCTCAGCTCAATGGCTGGGCGTGCTAGATAGAGTGAGCCGTGCTGCGCACTAACTTTCAACCCTGTCATTTCGAACGCAGAGAGAAATCTTTTCAACCCATTTAACCAGACTAGATTTCTCTCTTCGTTCGAAATGACAACAGAATAGTATGATTGAATTTTAAAGACTTTCTCCCAAAAACCCACCACTTTGATGCGCCCACAGCTTGGCGTATAAGCCATTTTGGCTCAGTAAAGTCGCATGATCGCCCTGCTCTACAATCTTGCCATCATCAATCACCACTAATCTATCCATCGCGGCAATGGTAGATAATCGGTGCGCAATCGCGACAACTGTTTTGCCTTCCATCAGCTTATATAAGCTGTCTTGTATGATATTTTCTACTTCAGAATCCAGCGCGCTGGTGGCTTCATCTAGCAGCAAAATAGGAGCATCTTTCAACATTACTCTAGCAATCGCAATACGCTGGCGCTGGCCGCCTGATAGCTTCACACCACGCTCGCCCACATGCGCGTCAAAACCTTTGCGTTCATTAGCGTCGCTTAAATATTGGGTAAAGTCATGTGCTTCAGCGCGAATAGCTGCATCTTGCATTTCAGCTTCTGTCGCGTCTGGGCGGCCGTATAAAATGTTATCCCGCAGGCTTCTATGTAACAGCGAGTTGTCTTGCGTAACCATGCCGATTTGCGCGCGTAGGCTCTCTTGGGTCACATTTTTGATGTTTTGCCCGTCAATTAAAATCGCACCTTGTTCAATATCGTAAAAGCGCAATAATAAATTCACCAGCGTAGATTTACCCGCGCCAGACTTGCCAACCAAGCCGATTTTTTCACCCGGTTTAATATGCAAATTAAAATCGTTAATCACATGTTTTTGGTCGTTATAAGAAAACGCAACATGGTCAAAATGAATCTCGCCTTTTTTAACTTCCAATGGTTTTGCCTGTGGCATATCAACCACTGTGCGCATTTTTGAGAGCATGTTCATACCATCTGTCACCGTACCTACTTGCTCAAACAGTGAGGTCATTTCCCACATTACCCAGTGCGAAATACCGTTTAGACGCATAGCCATGG
>JANNBX010000192.1:0-34498 GCA_031385945.1 Methylophilaceae bacterium
TAACCGTCACTGGGTATGTGTTACATTAGACAGTTAATGCTAATTATTGCGCTTAATTAACTTAAACCAACGAAGTCACACGATTGATTTCTTGTAGCGTGGTTTCGCCACGCGCAACCAAATCTAGCGCTGCTTCGCGCATGGTGCGGGTGCCGTTTAGTCGGGCAGCTTCTTTAACTTTGCGCACTGGTTCTTGCGTCACAATCAGCTCGCGTATTTCATCGTTAAAGCAGAGTAATTCGGCAATTGCTTTGCGTCCTTTGTAGCCTGTGCCGTGGCATTGGCCACAGCCTTGGCCTTTTTTGAATCTAAAGTTTTTGGCTTGGGCTTCTGTTAAGCCAGATTTAACAATAATTGCTGCATCTGGCGTGTCATCCACCGCACAATGCGTGCAGTTAATGCGCACCAAGCGTTGCGCTAAAATACCGTTAATGGCAGACACAAAACTATAAGCGTCCACTTGCATATTGGTAAAACGCCCTATCACATCAAACACATTATTCGCGTGAACTGTTGTGAGCACCAAATGCCCTGTAAGCGCTGATTGCACCGCGATTTGCGCAGTTTCACTATCGCGAATTTCGCCCACCATAATTTTGTCAGGGTCGTGGCGCAAAATTGAGCGCAAGCCACGCGCAAACGTCAGGCCTTTTTTCTCATTCACGGGTATTTGTAGTACACCTGGTAGTTGATACTCCACCGGGTCTTCAATGGTCACAATTTTGTCTTGCCCAGTATTGATTTCAGAAATAATACCGTAGAGCGTGGTAGTTTTTCCGCTACCTGTTGGGCCTGTTACCAGCAACATGCCGTAAGGTTCTTCTGCTAGCAATCTAAAACGCGCCATGATTTCTGGCTCAAAACCCAACGTTTCTAAGCTTAATTTTGGGCTTAGGCTTTGTGCTTCATCTGTGAGCGCTTTGCGGTCTAAAATGCGCAACACGGCGTCTTCACCAAACACGCTAGGCATAATAGAAACACGCAAATCTACTTCACGCGCATTTTTTCTATCCTGCCCCTCACCACTGGTTACCAGTACTTTAAAACGGCCATCTTGCGGAACTCTACGCTCAGCAATATCAAGCTCTGACATGACTTTAATACGTGAAATTGCTTGCTCAGCTTGGGCTGTACCCGCAAGCCCTCCTTCGCTACTTAATACGCCATCAATACGATATTTCACTTTTAAGCCATTTGGGTCAGTTTCCATATGAATGTCACTTGCGCCAGCTTTAAGCGCATCATACAAGGTTGAACGTACAAATTTCACGACTGCACTGGTATCTTCGCTAATTGATTTTAACGAGATGATTTCAATGCCATTTTCGCTAGAATGTCCACTCGCTGACTCAACTGTAATGCCATCCATCGCGCGCATAGTTGTTTCATGATGCGCAAGAAAAGCGCTTAAATCTTGTGTGTGTGCCAAGCCCCAAGAAAAAGGCTCGTTAATGAGCACTTCAATTTTTGCCTGCAAATGGCTCTCAAACGGATTAGCAAAAATCAAATATAACTGCCCGTTTTGGTTACGTACCGCAACACTTTCTAACTGGCTGGCTTGTGCAAAAGATAACAGCGCAAAATCAGGTGTCATGGCATGCAGTGCAGCCATATTAAAACTGGGGTAATGCAGCAATTGCCCTAACGCAATCACAAAATCGTCTGCATGCATATTAGATGCAGCTTCAAGCGCTTCTAGTAGTGGCTGTTTAGTTTGGCTGGCAATCATTTTGGCTGCGTTAATGTCAGCCTGACTCAATGTGGATAATTGGGCGTGCATAGGTAGTGTTGCACTATGATCCAACAGCATATTCATTGCACACTCCCCGCTAACTCAAAAATCGGCATATACATTAACACCACCACCAAGCCTACAATTAGGCCAATCACCATCATCAAAATAGGCTCTAGCAACTTGGTTAACCACTCTACTTTACGGGCTATTTCTTCATCATAAAACGCACCAGTGCGCTCCATCATCTCGCCCATTTGCCCTGTGCGCTCACCCACGCGCAACATGCGGATTGATATTGCAGTTGTCATGCCATGCTGCTCCATCGCGCTTGAAAGAGGCTTGCCCTCACGCACATCAAACGCTACTTTATTTAAATTTTCGCGCAGCAAAGGCTGCAACAGCGACGACACCATGCCCATTGCAGTAACCAAAGGGATACCACCGCGTAATAACATGCCCAGCGTGCGATAAAAACGTGCCAATTGATAAATACGCATGGTTTCACCAAGGGTGGGGATTTGCCAAATTTTCGCCATGATTGTAGCGCGTACTACTGGTCTACTTAAGGTAAAAACTAGCAATGTAATACACCCTATGAATGCTAAAAAAACCTCACGCCCATGCTCTTGTAATAAGCGCCCCCAGCTAAGCAACAGCTGCGACATCCAAGGCAGGTTATCGCCCGCTGTTTCATAAATAGTACTAAATTTTGGCACAACATAACCCAATAAAAAGAGTACTACTAAGCCGCCAACCACCATGAGCAATACTGGATAAATTGACGCGGTAACGATTTTTTTGCGCACCGCATCAATCTGAATTTGATACGCCACATGCCTAGCCAGTGCCTGCACCATGTCGCCAGTGCGCTCACTGGCACGAATCAAAGCCACGTAAAGCGGCGTAAACACCTGCGGCACGCCTTCTAGCGCGCTGGATAATGGCAAGCCATCATATAAAGCCGCCATGACTTGATTCAAAATAGCTTTAGATTCAGATTGCTGCTCTTTTTCTGCCAGCGCATCAATTGCCTCAACTAAACTTAAACCAGACTCCAACAAAGCTAATAACTCTTGGCTAAAAAGCATTAAATTAAAATTATTATTTTTACTAGATACATTTGCAGCACTTAAAAATCTAGCAAAAAACGTGGTTAAAGAGAAGTTACTCACTTTGATACTCAGCACTTCATAGCCTTTCAATTCAGCTATTTTTTGAGCTTGACCCTTATCACTAGCCTCTAAAGCCAATAAAGAAATAACAATACCCTGTACCACTTTTAGCTCGTATTTCATTAAATGTGCTTAGCCTTATCACTGGTTTATTTAGGTTACCCCTGTATTGCCGCAATTGGTGTGCCAAATACTTATGACTAAAAAATATTTAATATATTTTTGTTTAATATGAATTACTTAACATCTAATCTTAATTGAATAGATTACTTTTATACGTATTAAATAAACCACTTTACTTGGTTGTGATGGTTATTGGTAACCAAGTAATGGTTCTAAATAACCAATTTTTGTATTATAAAAATGTATTTTTGAAGGGATAATTTTTACAGTGGTAAACTCACTAGTAGCCTATAAAATGAGCTGATAAAGCAAGCGTATTAGATGCTTTTAGAGTGTAGATAATGAGAACAATTGAATAGACTCAATAACTATTAAGTCAACGGTGGGCATGACAAAATGTTGATCACATTTTAAATATCTATATGCCACTCAATAAAATACCATGCTTAACTATTAGCTTAATTGCAGTGCATTACATGTTTGCTGTTAAAAGTTAGTCACTCAAATGCATTCCAGATTTTTTTACCCACAAAAGCAGACACCGTACTAATACTAATGCCCCACGCAATATCAATTACTGTCATGCCGACTGGCCAATTGATGAGTGTGGCCATGTTGGTGAACTCATAGGTTGAGTAAGTAAAAAAACCATAAAGCGCTGCTTGGCGCATGCTTATTTTTACGCTATTTCTTGGGGTGATTGCAAAAACCATCAAACCAGAAATAAAAATAATATAAAAGATAACCGCAGCGTATAAATTAGGCTCTTTGGCCATTAAATGTCCAATCCCGTTTGCATAAAGCTCAGCCGCTATAAAGCCTATCCATGCTATGTCTAGCATGAGCATAACCAACAGTGTTGTTATAAATGTAACTAATAATCTTTTCATTTCTATCCCTTTATTATTCAAGCTCTTAGATAAAACTCTTAAAAATTTTGCGTCATTTACACAAAACAAAAACAACGCTTTTGGAATTGTTTTGGTACTATAAAATATATGCTGAGTAATTGAAAAGTCATTTGCATAAATGATCTATAAATCATAACAGCAGTTCTAAATGGAAACCACACGATGCTAGAAAAAGCGACTTTATTTGCAGAGCTAGAAAAAGATGCGCTTAGTGAATTAGAACTAGGTGCTGTTGTTAGTTTATATCCTAAAAACACATATGTTTTAAGCCAAGGTGATGTATCAAACAATTTATATATTATTTTAGAGGGTCGTGTAAAAGTATTTATGGGTAATGACGAAGGACGTGAGATTACACTAGATTATTTAGGTATTAACGAAGCGTTTGGTGAGTTAGCGTTAATTGATGGTTACCGCCGCTCAGCAAATGTAATAACGGTTGAAAAATGCCGTATAGCAATGCTGCCACGCCAATATTTTATAGATTGTTTACAAAAAAATCCTAATATCGCGATTGCCATGATGGAGGTTTTATCGGGCAGAATCAGAAGCTTAACGGGTCAGGTAGAAAACTTAGCCCTACTTGATGTTTATGGCCGCATAGCAAGAGAGCTTATACGCCAATCTGAAGAGTTGCCAGATGGTAGACGTATGACTAAAACCATTACCCATCAAGACCTTGCCAACTTAGTTGGGGCGTCACGCGAAATGGTAACCAAAATTTTATTAGATTTAAAACGTGGTGGTTATATTGATATTGATAACCACTGTATTGTGATTAAAAGCCGCTTGCCTGCACGCTGGTAATCTTTTATTTATTGCTAAACGCTAGATTTTAATTTTGACTCTGCACAGCGCGTAACCTAATATTATCAATAATTTAAAGCTCTTCAACATAATGAAAACACAAGTTATTATTTGAATGATTTGGTTTTAGCGCTAATAAACATCATCGACAAGCAACGGTAAGCCGAATGTTATAGAAAATCATGTGAAGCGTATTAGTGATTGCAATGCCAAAAAAGTAAGTACCACTGCAGACACGATGGGTAAAGATGGCAAACTAAAATCGTATGACCACATGGTAAAAGAAATTCAGGCCAACATGAAAAAGCACAAAAGTTAAGTATTTTTAAGCGCGCAATCATTAGCTAACGTAATGTTAAATATCACAAATATACTTGAATGATGATTGCGCTGCCTTGCACTTAACCCAAGCTTTAAAACACTAAAATCGTGTTAAAGTCTCGTACTTTAGCTCTGGCAAACACCAAAAAATGCACACAACAATCAGATTCTTGAAAAGCTTTCCTTACGCAATTTTGCTATTAGTACAATTGTTGAGCATTATTCTTTACGGTTTCACCAATTACTCGCTGACTAATCAACTGCTTTACAACGTTATAGGGCTCATCGTGCCTTTGCTGGCAGTATGGGTAGTTTATCGCTCACCGGGTGTCAATTGGGTGGCTTTTACATTGGCAACACCTGCCGTTGCATGTGCGCTTTATGATGGGTTTTTCAATCAATCGGGGCTAATGGTTTGGGCGCACTTATTTGAGAGCTTGTTGTATCTTTACGCGGCAGCCAGCTTAGTCATGTATATGTTTGCTGATAATGAAGTAACGCTTGATGAGTTATTTGCTGCTGGCGCAACATTTACGCTATTAGCGTGGGCGTTTGCCTTAATTTATTCGGTATGTCAGCAGTTTTACCCTGGTAGTTTTTTAGCGGCAGCAAACCCTAGTGATGCTAGAAGTTGGATTGAACTATTATTTATGAGCATTTCTATTCAGTCGGGCACTGGCATTGGCGATGTGATTCCAGTATCTTCTC
Organism: Methylophilaceae bacterium; assembly: GCA_031385945.1. GTDB lineage: Bacteria > Pseudomonadota > Gammaproteobacteria > Burkholderiales > Methylophilaceae > JANNBX01. The sequence goes on from JANNBX010000192.1 coordinate 5,778, forward strand.
CCGCACGCGCGTTGGCTTCATTACAGATGTTTGTAGGTGTCATGTATTTGGCGATTGTTGTTTCACGCTTGGTGGGCTTGGCTGCTATTACTAATAAATAAATACTCATTTTTACTCAATAAAAAAGGCGCTATTAGCGCCTTTTTTATTGGAATTAATCTCAGCTACTTTTTAAATTTAGTCAGCAATTTTGAGAGTGGCAACCAAATCAACAAGGCTAGCCCACCCGCTACAATGCCTGAAAGCGCATTCAATAACACTTCTAGCGCACCACCCCAAAAGCCTGTGCCAGCTAGATGTTGTGCGGTTTCGGTAATGAGATGATGTAATGGCTCAATGCCATGCACAATAATTTGTCCACCCACCATAAACATCGCGGCTGTGCCGATGACTGATAAAGCCTTCATTAAATATGGCGCAGCAGCTAGTAAAAAAAGCCCAATTTTTTGCTGAATCACTAAACGTTTTTTGCTTAAATAAAGCCCTAAGTCATCTAGCTTTACAATGCCTGCCACTAAGCCGTAAACACCAACTGTCATAATGGCAGAAATACCCACCAAAACCGCTACCTTATTGACGAATGTTGCCGCGGCAACTGAGCCTAGAGTAATGACAATAATTTCAGCCGATAATACAAAATCAGTACGCACTGCACCTTTGATTTTATCTTTTTCTAGCGCAACTAAATCTACTTGCTCATCTGCCACAGCCTTGGTTAAAGCGCTGTGCTGTGCTTCAACTTCTTCTTCACTATGCAAAAATTTATGCGCTAATTTTTCAACACCCTCAAAACATAAATACAAGCCACCTAACATCAATAGCGGTGTAATTAAGTAAGGCGCAACCACGCTAATGGTCAATGCCGCTGGCACTAAAATAGCCTTGTTGACAATAGAGCCTTTAGCTACCGCCCAAACAACAGGCAGCTCTCGCTCAGCTCTAACGCCTGATACTTGTTGCGCGTTTAACGCTAAATCGTCACCCAAAACCCCCGCAGTTTTTTTGGCTGCAACTTTGGTCATGACAGATACATCATCTAAAATCGTTGCAATATCGTCCAGTAACGCTAATAAACTACCTGCTGCCATAAAAATCTTTCATTATTATTGATTATTTTTCAACTGCTATTTCAGTTTATAAACCAGCACGGCGTCGCCCTGCTTATAGCCAAATATTGAGTTGCCGCCACTGGCTACTGCAATATATTGCACGCCTGCAATTGTATAGGTAATTGGTGGCGCATTCACGCCAAAGTCTGATTTATCAGCCCATAATAAGGCACCTGTTTTAGCATCAAAGGCATTAAAGTTGCCATTACCTTCACCTACAAACAATAAACCACCTGCGGTTGCTACAACGCCACCAATGAGCGGCTGTGGCAATTTATTTTGCCAGACAATCTTGCCAGTCACTAAATCAATACTAGATAACAAGCCCCAACGCGGGTCTTGAGTGGGTTCACTTGCTGCATAACGAATTGGCGGCGCGCCGTCTTTACCTGGACTTTCGTGCAGTGTGTATTTAATGGGTGAATGAATGGCCGCCACAAACACACGCTGGTTAGCTTCATCTAGGCTCACTGGTGACCAATTTGAGCCACCCAATATGCCGGGAAATACCACTGTGCCCTCTTTAGTGGCTTTTTTAAATAAGTTTTGTTGTGGCACAAATGCTTCAGACTTTTTAAGTAATTGTCCTGTCGCGCGGTCGTGTATATAAAACCAGCCCGTTTTGCTCGCTTGGCCAACAGCCGCGACCATTTTGCCATTGTAGTTGTAGTTAAATAAAACCGGTGGGCTCGCTAAGTCGTAACCCCATAAATCATGTGGCACTTGTTGATAATGCCATTTTAATTGACCGGTACTAGTGTCTAGTGCCACCAAAGAAACTGTGTATAAATTGTCACCCGGGCGCGAAATATCATTCATCTGCGGGCTAGGGTTGCCTGTGCCAAAAAACAGCGTATCTGTTGCTGTATCAACTGCTGGCGTACTCCAAGCTGAGCCACCACCAAAGCGCGCTGAGTCGGGATATTTGCTTAAATCTGCCTTTTCTTGTGCTACATCACGGTTAAATACTGCGCCATCTTTTTCTGTCGTAAAAGCACCCTCCCAGCCTGATTCTGGAATCGTATCAAACTGCCAAGCACGTTTGCCTGTATTCACATCATAAGCCGCTAAAAAGCCTGGGCGACCATAACGACCAGTCACGCCTATCACCGCACCTAATGGTGCATCTTCACGTGGGTTATCAATATGTAAGCCATAACCTACACCTGTAATACCCACAATCACTTTGCCTTTATATACAACGGGCGCCATCGCAATGCCAATACCCGTGCCGCCAGTGACTTTACGCGCTGAGTTAGGGTCATCTTTGTTAAGCGTATCTTGGCCTTCAGTGGTCACAGCGGCTTCTACTACATCAATATCCCACTCTTTTATGCCTGTTTTTGCGTCTAACGCAACTAAGCGTGCATCCACCGTGCCCATAAATACTTTGCCATTAGCTACGGCCACACCCCTATTAGCTGGGCCGCAGCACATTTGCCAATCTTTACGGCGGTCATGTTTATAGCGCCATAACTCTTTGCCAGTAGTTGCATCTAGTGCCACTACATGATTAAACGGTAGTGACAGATACATCACGCCATTTTGCACAATTGGTGTGGTTTGAAAACTGCCAGTAACGCCTGTGTTGACTTTCCAAGCTTCAACTAAATTTTGCACATTGGCTGTGTTAATTTGCGTGCTTGGCGAAAAACGCTGGCTAGTGAAATCGCGCCCAAAACTAGGCCAATCTTGGCTTGATATTGCAGCGCTGGCTGAATGATTATTTAGCTGATTAGTATTGCTCGCACAAGCGGTTATTAAGCTTGCGGCAACTAATAAAATAGTATTTTTCATGGCGTAATTAGTCTCAATATTGCGTGAATAAATGGGTGTATACCGAATGGTATCAAGATAATACATTTTTTAACATTATTTTGAATCCAAACGCTGATTTTCTCGTATATGTACATGAAGTAACAATCCACATTGACTAACCCACTCAATAAATCATAGGAGTCACAATGAAATCTACCACCGTAAAAAAGGCCGTGCTGGCAGTATTTGCACTTAGCAGTATTTATGCGCTACCTAGCTTGGCAGACATGCCAGTAAGCAACAAGTTGCTACTCACTGGCGGCGTTTCGCAAGTTGAAGGTGCTGCAGGCGGCGGCTTAACACCATGGGCTGTTATTGGCGGCTACGGTACTAATAATGAAGTCGGTGGCAATGTACATTATACCTACGCAAACACCAGCGACTATAGCCTAGACACTTATGGCTTTACGGTTGGTTTGTTTGACCGAGTTGAGTTTTCTGTTGCTCAGCAATCATTTGATATCAGCAATTTACGTAAAAAAGTTGAAGCTGCACTACCAGGTACGATTGGTCGAAATAACTTAAAACAAACGATTGTTGGCGTTAAAGTCCGTGTTGCAGGTGAAGCCGTTTTAGATGCTGACACATGGATGCCGCAAATCGCGGTTGGCTTGCAATACAAAGATAACGATGAAGGTGACTTAGTTAAAGCCAAAAACAGTGTTGTGGTAGGTGCTAAGAGTGACCACGGTACTGATTTTTACGTGGCAGCCACTAAGCTTTTGCTAGACAAAAATTTATTATTAAATGGCACGCTACGTTTTACTAAAGCCAACCAATTTGGTTTGCTTGGTTTTGGCGGTGACAAAAATGATAATTACGAGCCTATGCTAGAAGTTTCAGCGGCTTATCTGTTACGTAAAGATTTAGCCATTGGTGCTGAGTACCGTATGAAGCCAAATAACCTTAGAAGCCCGGTAAACGCTGTCTTGTTTAAAGGCGCTAATGTGGTGGATTTAGAAGAAGAAGATGCATTTGACGTTTTTGTGGCTTACGCACCAACTAAAAATATTTCACTCACTGCGGCTTACGTCTACTTAGGCAATATTGCTACTGTTAAAGCAATAAACGCTGATTTTGGTACGCAAGATGGCGTATATCTTTCAGCCCAAATTGGCTTCTAAACTGGTTAATTACTCATCAAATTACTAAAGGATTTAAAAATGAAATTCAATTTAAAACAATTAGTTAGCGCATTATCTTTAGGCTTACTATTAAGTTCTGCAACACTAGTTCATGCCGACGAAATGATGCCAACACACAGCGCGAACTTAGGAAACACACCTATGGTAGGCACTGAAACGTTTCAGGCATTTGGCGGTAAAGAAGGCTTAGTTAAAATTATGGATGACTTTATGCTTGGTCTAGTTGCTGATCCACGCACAAAGCCGTACTTTGATAACAACAAGCAAGCGTATATTAAAGCGATGTTAGTTGAGCAAATGTGCGAGTTAATGAATGGTGGCTGTAAGTACCCAGGTCGTGATATGAAATCATCACACACTAATATGGCCGTTAACCGTGAGGGTTTTAACGCACTGGTTGAGCAGTTTCAATTTGCAATGGACAAAAACAATGTACCATTTAGCGCGCAAAATAAACTGCTCGCTAAACTAGCGCCAATGTATCGTGATATTGAGCGTACAACGGGTGCGGGCGTACCACCAAACTACGGTGCTCAATAGCACTCCACTTGCGCGGGTGCTTAAAGTGCCCCGCGCAAAATAGTGTTTAAGTATAATTTTATGTTAGCTAGCCTTGTTGATTAGTACCTTTTGACTTACTAATTAACACTTATTAAACCCAAACCTTGCTCATCAACACTTAGCTAGCCAAAGTTATATAGCCTAGCTAAGTAAAGTGCTTAGCTCCTTCAGCTTGGTGATTGTATGTACTTTATGAATATATGCAGTTTATTGAATTATTCAAAAATTTTCTCTTTTTAGATGGTTGAAAAATAAAATTAACGCACTAACTATTGTAGTATTAGGATTGTCATTTTTAAGGGCTTGATAAGATGCAACCAGCTACATCAGAAGAGTTATTCAGACTAATTGCACTGAGCGGTCAAGGCGATCGTAAGGCGTTCTCTGCTTTATATGAGGCCACATCAGCCAAGTTGTTTGGCTTAAGCTTACGTATTTTAAATCGTAAAGATTTGGCTGAAGAAGCACTGCAAGAAGCGTTCGTTAATATTTGGCACCATGCCCAAAATTATCGTCCTGACAAAGCCAATGTAATGACTTGGATGACCACTATTGTGCGTAATAAATGTTTTGATATGCTCAGAGCAATGCCACATGAAAATCAGTTAAACGAAGAGCAAAGCTTTGACGACTGGGCGAGTGACGATTTAACACCGTTTGAGCGCGCAGCTGAGCGTAGCGACACAAAAGCATTATTAGGTTGCATGGAGCACTTAGCGCCATTGCAACGCCAAGCCATTGCCCTGAGCTACTTTCACGGAATGGCGCATGAACAATTATCTCACCACTTAGCACAGCCACTTGGCACCATAAAAACCTGGTTGCGTCGTGGCTTGCAATCACTTAAAGACTGTATGGGGGCTTAATGCATGAGATACGATAACGTACAACTACAGCAACAACTTGCTGCTGAATACATTTTAGGTTCGCTTAAAGGCAAAGCTAAAGCACGTTATGAGCAATTAAAAGCTAAGCGAGCTGATGTTCAACAGCAATATGATTGGGCCGCTAACCAATTACATCGGCTAGCAGATACCGTACCTGCGGTTAAACCATCAAAAGCAGTTTGGCAAAATATTGAGGCACGCTTATTTAAGCAAGCAAGCAATAAACTTAACTGGTGGCGCGGGCTGGGTCTTGGCACATCGGCTATGGCAGCTGTTTTGGCCTTAGTTTTAGTTACCCAACAATCTGATGTACCAACCATTACAGCAGCCCCGCCGACCCAAATTGCCCTATTAGCGGGTGAAGATGCAAAACCAGCTTTTATGCTTAACGTCGTTAAAACCGAAAAAGGTGAAACGGCATTACGCGTGAATGTGTTAGAAACACTAACGCCACAACCAGCGAACACTTTACAACTGTGGATGATTCCAAACGGTCATAAACCTATTTCACTTGGATTGTTGCCGCAACAAGGCCAAAAAACGATTGTTGTGCTAGAAACGCTAGCCGCTGAACTCATAAAAAGTGGTTTAGCAGTGAGTTTGGAGCCCATCGGTGGCTCACCAACTGGCCAGCCGACTGGTGCGGTGTTATATCAAGGCAAAGTTGTTGTTATTTAGTAAAGTTGTTGTTATTCAAACATGCAGCTCTATAAACTCAAGTTTTGTGAGCATCTAGTTTGCTGATTGCTGGCTTAAAACACAAATCATCACACTGCGTTGCTTGTGAAAAATAACGCCTTACATATAAAACATATGCGGCGTTATTGTTTTTTATTCGCGTCTTGTTTAACTGCAAAGTATTGCGCTTATAGAGCCATTTAAAACTATAGAGCCGCTTAAAAAGGACTGTATGAAATTTGTATTATCACTGGCTGAACGTGGCCTACTACCAGATTTTGCACTGCGTGCAGGTATTCGCTATTTATCAAAAGTACGATTAGCAGAAATCACGGCGAATAACTGCGAAACCGGCGCGATTAACGAAACTGCATTTATCAGTGCAATGCAAAAATCGGACGTAGCGCCTGTGCCAGAGCTAGCAAACGCGCAACATTACGAAGTACCAGAGCAGTTTTTTCACTATTGCTTAGGTGCAAATCGCAAATATAGTAGCTGCTACTGGGACGAAACTACGCAAACACTAGATCAAGCTGAAAATTTAGCGCTAGGCTTAACCTGTCAACATGCTGATCTTAAAGACGGTCAAGATGTACTTGAGATGGGCTGTGGCTGGGGTTCGCTATCACTGTGGATGGCATCGCACTACCCTAATAGCCGTATTACTGGCGTATCTAACTCAAACTCGCAACGTGAATACATTATGGCGCAGGCCAAATCTCGCGGGCTAGAAAACCTTACCATTATTACGTGCGACATGAATGTGTTTCAAGCGCCTAATAGTTATGACCGTATTGTGTCTGTTGAGATGTTTGAGCACATGCGTAATTGGCAAAACCTTTATGCCCGCGTGCATGATTGGCTAAAGCCGGGTGGAAAATTTTTCAAGCATATTTTTGTGCATCGCCTAAACCCTTATGCTTTTGATGTGCGTGGAGATGACGATTGGATGAGCGAACACTTTTTTAGTGGCGGTATGATGCCAAGTGATGATTTACCGTTGCGCTTTCAAGGTCAATTAAAACTACTCAATTTGTGGCGCTGGGATGGCACACATTACGAAAAAACAGCGAATGCATGGCTTAAAAATATGGATGTGAATAAAGACGCTATTTCACCTATTTTAGCGAGCACTTATGGTGCAGAAAATGTAGTTAAATGGCGCAATCGTTGGCGTATTTTTTACCTTGCTTGTGCTGAGCTATTTGGTTTAAAAAACGGCCAAGAGTGGTGGGTAAGCCATTATTTATTTGAACGTCCACTTTGAGTAGCAGTCTAGTCAATAACTTGCAGCGAAACACTCACTTAATCATTAATTTTGTGGGTATGCAGCTCACTTGGTTTGCTTGTGTTATAGGTGGCGCAAAATCAAATGTGTGGTTATGTTTAGTCATTGGCTTGCCGTTTATTGCTTGGCATTTATACTCAGCCAAACCTAGGCTAGCGGAGTTTAAGCTCATCATCATCACTACCGTTATTGGTGCGCTATTTGACCAAACAGTGCTCTCCCTTGGCTTAGTGCACTACCCGCCACATGCTTGGTCTGGTGCGCTATTACCCTTATGGATGTTAATGTTGTGGGCAATATTTGGTACAGCGATGAATGTTTCATTACGCTGGATGCATAATAAAATGTGGTTAGGAGCAATTTTTGGTTTAATTGGTGCACCACTTGCTTATTATAGCGGCGTAAAATTAGGCGCTATGTTACAACCTTCAACGCCTGCATTCTATTTAGTAATTGCTTTTGGTTGGGCAGTGATTATGCCTATACTTATTTTTAACGCTAAACGGCATGATGGTTTTAAATAAACTTTATTTTAATTAACTTAGCTTAGTTTTGACTAACTTAGCTTTGACTAATTTGAGTGCAGATAATATGGCCTTAAATATGATGGTTCAAAATTACAATGTTTGATTGGCAGATTTATATCAGCGCATTGCTAGCCATGCTAACCTTCGGCTTTGCAGGTTGGCTAATCAGCGTGGCAAAAAAAAATGTTACCTTGGTAGATAGCATGTGGAGTTTATTTTTCCTGTTATCAGCTGTGGTTTACGCTTACTACTCGCCCAATTCGCCGCGTGAAAATCTGCTATTAGCTGTAGTGACCTTATGGGCGTTAAGACTCAGCATTTATTTGAGCTGGCGTAACTGGCACCCTCATGAAGACAGCCGCTATGCGCTGATACGTAAAAATAATGCGCCACATTTTTGGTTAAAAAGTTTAGTCATTATTTTTACGTTTCAAGCTGTTTTGGCATGGTTAATCTCTATACCATTATTGTCAGGCATCCATTCTAGTAGTCCAGTCAACTGGCTCGATTTTCTCGGTTTAGCATTATGGCTCTTTGGCTTTATGTTTACTGCTGTAGCTGATGTGCAATTAAGCAGATTTAAGGCGAACTCTGCCAATAAAGGTCGCGTGTTAGATACTGGCTTATGGCGCTATAGCCGTCATCCTAATTATTTTGGCGAATGTTGTGTTTGGTGGGCTTATTTTATAATTGGGTTAGCGGCAGCAGGGTTTGGTGCTTACACTTGGTTAAGTGTCATTTCACCCTTGCTGATGACATTATTGCTGCTGAAAGTGAGCGGCGTTGCGTTACTAGAAAGCACAATTACAGAGCGCCGTCCTGAATACGCCGCATACATTATGCGCACTAGTGCATTTATACCGATGCCGCCTAACTTGCAAAAAGTACCAACGAAATAACTCATCTAAAACTAGATAATAGAGAGCAAAAAAATGAAAAAATTAGCGCTATTAGCCACATTAGCAATGACAGTGCTACCCACATTAAGCCATGCCGAAACTTGGGCGTTTGATGTGTATTTAGACAAAAGTAAAATGGGCCAGCATACTTTTACGTTAACCGAAAAAAATGGTATGCAAGAGCTAATTAGCAAAGCAAAATTTAATGTGAAAGTGCTGTTTGTTAATGCTTATAGTTATGATCACACCGCTAAAGAAATATGGAGTAAAGACGCAAATAAAAGCTGCTTGAATAGTATTGAAGCTAAAACAATAGAAAACAAAGTCAACACTAGCCTTAACGGCAAGTTAGATGGCAAAAACTTTGTGGTGAATGTAGGTGACAAAGATAAACAAAGCTTATCGCAATGCGTTTCTACCTTTGCTTATTGGAACCCTGAGGTAGTTAAACAATCAGAGTTGTTGAATCCACAAAATGGTGTGTTCCAAAAAACATATTTTGAAAATTTAGGCAGTGAAAACATGTTGGTTAAAGGTAAGCCAACAGACACTACACACTACCGGCTACTAAGCGCGCCAGGCAGTAAAATTAAGTTAGATATTGATCTTTGGTACGCTAACAACAAAGAATGGGTTGCCTTAAAGTCAGTGACGCCAGAGGGCTATACCGTACACTACAAATTAAAATAATGTAATTTATCAGGCTTAGAATATTAAGCTTGATTACCGTAATATTGAATCTAAACATAAGTAATTAACGTATTAACAACAATGGGTTATTAAAGTTATCCGATGAAAAAACTACTGGTGGTTACCATGACTTTATTTGCAATATTAACGGGTTGTGCTACACAACAACCTGCTATTAAGCCTGTTAGTAAGGTAGATATACCTCGCTTCATGGGTGACTGGTACGTGGTTGGTGTTATACCAACCAGTATTGAAACAGAGGCTTTTAACCCTATTGAAAACTATGCGCTAGATAAAGATGGCACCATTAACACGACCTTTACATTTAATAAAGGTAGCCTCACAGGTACCAAAAAAACCTATAACCCCCGTGGATTTGTTAAAGCTGAAACAAACAATGCAGTGTGGGGCATGCAGTTCATTTGGCCAATTAAAGCCGAATATATCATCGCGCATTTAGATGAAAACTACACTAAAACCATTATTGCGCGTAACGCGCGTGATTACGTGTGGATTATGTCGCGTACACCGAACCTACCTGATGAGGAATTTAATCAGCTAAAAAAACGTGTGAGTGACATGGGCTATGACATGAGCAAACTCATACAACCACAACACAATAACAAAACTCAGTAGTTAAGTTTTTAAATAAAAAAAATCAATAAAAACTGTCATTAAAAGTGGCGATTGAAAATATAGTAAAAGCAAAATAGTAAATAATCTTTACGGATATTGATATGTTTAAAAAATTCATTACTTGGCTTGATAACAGTGCGAATACTGATGAAAATCAAGTTGATAATACCACTCTGCACAGTATAGATTGGCTACGTGTCGTACCATTTGTGCTGATGCATATTGCCTGTTTAAGTGTTATTTGGGTAGGTTTTAGCTGGTTTGCCTTTGTGTTCGCAGTAAGCCTTTATGTGCTACGCATGTTTGCCGTTACTGGTTTTTATCATCGCTACTTCTCGCATAAAGCCTTTAAAACCTCTCGTTTTATGCAATTTATTTTTGCGGTAATTGGCGCAACCGCTGTGCAACGCGGGCCTTTATGGTGGGCGTCCCACCATCGCCATCATCATGTGAGTTCAGACACCATTGAAGACGCGCATTCACCTGTGCAGCATGGTTTTTTGTGGAGTCACCTAGGCTGGTTTTTGTCTCATGCACACTTTCCGACTAAAATTGAACGCGTGAAAGAGCTGGCTAAATTTGCCGAGCTACAGTTTTTAGATCGCTTCGATATTATTGTGCCTGCGTTATTTGCTGTGAGTATTTTTGGCTTAGGTGTATTACTTGAAAACGTTGCGCCTAGTTTAGGCACTAATGGCTGGCAGCTTTTAGTTTGGGGGTTTGTAATTTCAACTGTTACGCTTTATCACGGCACATTTTCGGTGAATTCGTTAGCACATGTGTGGGGCAAACGCCGCTACGCCACACGTGATGAAAGCCGCAATAACTTATTGATTGCCATTATTACCCTTGGCGAAGGCTGGCACAACAACCACCACCACTACCCTGGCTCTGCCAGCCAAGGCTTTTACTGGTGGGAGGTTGATTTAACTTATTATGGCCTTAAATTGATGGAAAAATGTGGCCTCATTTGGGATCTACGCACAGTACCCACCAATATTCGTGACGCTAATCAATACACTTAAATTACTATTTTGGTTTTTTGCAAAAGTTATTTAAGTGAGCGTACCATCAAAAACCTTTCGTCAAATACTCACTCAGTCACTCAACAATGTTAATAAAAATAATATCTAGAAAAATTGCTTTATGAAAATTGCCATTATCGGTAGCGGCATCGCGGGCAATACACTTGCCTACCATCTCAACAAAACGCACGATATTACTGTGTTTGAAGCAGGCAGCCATATTGGCGGGCACACGCACACGCATCTAATTGAGCATGAAGGTAAAGCATTTAATGTAGATACTGGTTTTATTGTATTCAATGACCGTACTTATCCGCAGTTTAATACCCTGCTCGATGAGTTAAATGTTCAGTGGCGCAATAGTGATATGAGCTTTAGTGTGAGAGACGAGCGCACAGGCTTGGAGTACAACGGCACATCACTCAACACCTTATTTGCGCAGCGCAGTAATTTACTAAAGCCATCTTTTTACAAAATGATTAAAGATATTTTGCGCTTTAACAAAACCTCACTCGAGTTGCTAGCAGATGGAAATGAAATAAAACTAGGTGATTATTTAGCACAAAATAATTACAGTAAGCAATTTATAGAGCAATATATTGTGCCCATGGGCTCGGCTATTTGGTCAACTGAAGCCAAACAAATGTTAGATTTTCCTGCACGTTTTTTTGTGCGATTTTTTCACCATCATGGCATGCTCACCGTTAACAATCGGCCTCAGTGGCGCACAATTACTGGTGGCTCAGCCCGCTATGCAGAGGCGCTCACTGCTAGTTTTAAAGATAAAATTCGCTTAAATACGCCAGTTGAATCTGTGCGAAGGCTCAAGAAAACTGTGCGAATTAAACCTGCAAACGGCGTTGAAGAGACTTTTGATTGGGTCTTTTTAGCTTGCCACTCTGACACTGCGCTACAAATAATAGCCGATACTACAGCGCTAGAGCAGCAAGTATTAAGCGCGATTCCATATCAAGAAAATAGTATTTATTTACACAGTGACGCAACAGTAATGCCAAAACGCAAGCTCGCTTGGGCCGCTTGGAACTACCATATTCCAACAACTCCAACTGATCGTGTAGCAGTCACCTATGATATGAATATTTTGCAAGGCCATGTTTCTAATGAACATTTATTAGTTACGCTTAACCACACGCATTATATTAACCCTGCCAAAGTCATTAAGCGTCTTATTTACCATCACCCTGTTTACACGCTAGCTGGCGCTGCGGCTCAAGCCAAACATGCTGAAATCAGCGGTATAAACCGCACTTGCTATGCCGGTGCATATTGGCGCAACGGCTTTCATGAAGACGGCGTAATCAGCGCACTTGAAGCCCTTAAGCACTTTGAGCAACACGTTTCTAGCCAAACAGAGTGAATAGTGCCATTTACAAAGGTTGGGTAGCGCATAGCCGTTTTTTGCCTAAAAAACACAGCTTTAAATACCAAGTATTTATGATGTATTTAGATTTAGATGAGCTGCCAAATTTATTCACAAATTATCAGTATTGGTCGTATTTATCACGCAATATTGCCTGGTTTAAGCGCGAAGACTACTATGGCATACCGCGCCACGCGCTAAAAGATGAAATCAGCGAATTAGTTTACATCAGCACTGGCCGTGCCCCAGCGGGAAAAATTTGCATGCTCACCAATATGCGTTATTTTGGCCATTGCTTTAACCCCGTTACTTTTTATTATTGCTACGAGTCTAATGGTGAAACCTTGCAAGCAATTGTGACGCACATTACTAATACACCCTGGGCTGAAAACTACGCTTATGTACATGATTTTGATAATGAAAAGAGAGATAACGATATCTCTATTCAAACCACTAAACAAGGTAATTTAACAGTATTTAAATTGAACAAAGAGTTTCATGTATCGCCCTTTATGCCCATGAACATGACTTATGACTGGGGCTTTAGATTAGACGCACAGCAACTATTTATTCACATGAAAACACTACAAAATAACGCCGAAATCTTCAACGCAACTCTAGCGCTCGAGCGTAGTGAAATTACCGAAAAGAACCTAAACAGGCTATTGATTCAGTACCCACTAATGACCATAAAAGTAGTCGCTGCAATCTATTGGAATGCACTTAAATTATGGCTTAAACGCATACCGTTTCACACACATCCATAAACAGGCTTAAGTGTTGTAGAGTGGTTTTTGGTAGAGAGTAGAGAGTCGTTAATGGTTAGTTGTTAATGGTTATTGTAATGTGGGTAGTGGTAGGACGAACAAACGTGGATAACTACCGTTTGAGTCCCCTCCCCCTTTAAGGGGGAGGGCTAGGGTGAGGGTAGACCGGTGGCAAATAATGAGTATTAGTAAGCCGGGAATAATGTAAAAAAACTATTTGCACTAACCTAAATTACCCCCAAATAATAATTGATTACCCTCTAAAATATTAAAAAAATAAATGATATTTAAACTAATGATTAGTTTTTTGGAAATAAAATATGAATACAACTAGCTTGCCACAAGAAACATTAACTGCCAGTTTGAAGCAAAAAAGCCGTGCTAAATGGGTAGCTGATTATGCTAAAGCGCAAATTATTAAGCGTTTAAATAGCCTACAAGTTGGACAATTAACACTAATAGACGCTAGTGAAAAATACGTTTTTGGTAGCGACGCAACTATAACAGCCAGTATTACCGTGTTAGACCCACGCTTTTATGGTGAAATAGCTTTTGGCGGCAGCATTGGCGCGGGTGAGGCGTATATGTTAGGTTATTGGAAAGCAGATAATCTCACAGATGTCATACGTTTGATGTGTGTAAACCAGAGCGTGATGGATACGCTTGAAGGCGGCTATCAATGGCTTACTAAACCGCTAATGAAGATTTTGCATTGGTTAAATAGTAATACTACAGAAGGCAGCCGAAAAAACATTGCCGCGCATTATGACCTTGGCAATGATATGTTTGCGCTATTTTTAGATCCTACCATGATGTATTCAAGCGCAATTTTTAACGAACAGACCCACTCATTACAGGCGGCGTCTGAACTCAAACTTAAAGTGATTTGCGAAAAACTAGACTTAAAACCAACCGACCATGTAGTAGAAATTGGTACAGGCTGGGGTGGTTTTGCTATTTATGCTGCCACCCATTATGGCTGCAAAGTTACCACTACAACTATTTCTAAGCAACAGTTTGAGCTTGCTAAATCGCGTGTTGAAGCAGCTGATTTAAGTAATCAAATTACACTTTTATTAGAAGATTATCGCCATTTAGCTGGCCAATATGACAAATTAGTATCCATAGAAATGATAGAAGCTGTTGGTTATCAATATTACGATACTTATTTTGCAAAAGTGAGCACCCTACTTAAACCCAATGGATTAGCCCTTATACAAGCAATTACCATCGCCGATAAACGTTATGAATCTGCCAAAAACTCGGTTGATTTTATACAACGCTACATATTTCCTGGTTCATGTATTCCTAGTAATACGGCGATGCTTACCAGTGTTACCAAAGTCAGTGATTTAAGACTATTCGATCTTGAAGATATTGGCCCGCACTATGCAACAACTTTGCGTGTGTGGCGCGAAAACTTTTTTGCACAAATAGATGCCGTACGAAAACTAGGTTACTCAGAAGAGTTTATTAACATGTGGGAATTTTATTTATGCTACTGCGAAGGCGGCTTTGCAGAACGCGCCTTAGGTGATGTGCATTTATTACTCGCAAAACCTGAAAATAGACGTTCTGCACTTGTTTAACGCTGCTAAATGTACAATGCTGCCATGCAGGCAAACAACTCACTTATCGCAAATATAAGTTGGCGCAACGGCCAACCCTACTCTACACAATTTGATGATGTATATTTTTCTAGTGACGATAGCTTAGCAGAAACAAACTATGTATTTTTACAAGGTAATGATTTAGAAAATCGCTTTAAAGACATTACAAATCAACGTTTCACAATTATCGAAACAGGTTTTGGCACGGGCTTAAATTTTTTATGTGCCGCACAATGCTGGCTAAATACCGCACCCGCTCACGCCCAGTTGCATTATCTTAGCTTGGAAAAATATCCGCTTAACCTGCTAGACATGAAAACAAGTCATGCTATTTGGCCTAACTTAGCAGCTATTAGTACAGTTTTCTTAGCGCAATATAACCATTTATTAACGACTGAAGTAGCTAGCTTCTTTGAAGGTCGCATACAACTCGAACTACTAATAGGTGATGCGAACAATCGCTTAAACAACCTTAATACGCGAGCAGATGCTTGGTTTTTAGATGGTTTTGCACCTGCTAAAAACCCCAGTATGTGGCAGCCAAGCTTGTTTGAACACATGGCACGACTTTCACATAGCGATACTACGCTCGCTACTTTTACTAGTGCAGGCGCTGTGCGCAGAGGTTTAATGGCCGCAGGTTTTAATATTAAAAAACGTACAGGATTTGGTAAAAAACGTGAAATGCTCATAGGCAATTGCAGCAAATGAAAACAGCACTCGTCATTGGCGGCGGTATAGCAGGTTGTAGCACCGCTTATAGCTTGGCTAAACGTAATATAAAAGTCACCCTAATTGAAAAAACACCAAATCTTGCTATGGCCGCATCTGGCAATCCGCTTGCCATGCTTTACCCACGCTTAAGTGGTACAAATCATTTAAGTGCATTTGCGCTTGTAGGCTATTTATACACCCTGCAACTACTACAAGACCTGCATATAAAAACAACTGATTTCAAGGCATGTGGCCTATTACAACTAGGGTTTAATGCTAGAGAATTAGCCCGTATCAAAACAGTTGCAAGCCAACAACACCCAGCTTTTAGGTTGCTAGAGCAAGCAGAAGCCAGTGAAATAGCAGGCATTTCGTTAGCGCACCCTGCTTTATATTTTCCTGATGCTGGTTGGTTGAAGCCAAGTGCTTTTTGCCAATATTTAACAAAGCATGCAAATATCACAATTGTTACTTTAAGTAATGCAGCTAAATTACTAATAAATAATGATTTATTAACAGTTACTTTAAGTGACCACACAACACTTGAAGCTGATATTGTAGTCATTTGTAACGCTAATGATGCACAAGTATTTAGCCAATCTGCTCATGTCAAAATGACAGCTGTGCGTGGGCAAACCACACAACTTGCTGCAAATACTCAAAGCATGGCACTTAACACAATCGTTTGTACTGATGGTTATTTAAGCCCAAATGTAGGTGGTCAGCATAGTTTAGGCGCTACCTTTTCAGTTGATAACACTGATTTAACGGTCACTGAGAGTGATCATTTAGCTAATTTAGCGACACTTAAAAATATTTCAGAGCCACTTTATGATGGCTTGAAAAGTAATATTATTGAAGGGCGTGTGAATCATCGCTGCACAACGCCAGACTACTTGCCACTTGTTGGTCAACTACTCAATTGTGATTTATTACAAGCCACACCACCTCGCCCAACTGCTGACTCTTCAAGCTTAGCGTGGCTGAGCGGCGTTTATATTAACGTTGCGCATGGTAGCCGTGGTTTTACTAGCGCACCATTGTGCGCAGAATTACTGGCCTGTTTAATCAATCAAGAGCCACTACCAATTCACCAGGAACTCGCTGGTCTATTAAACCCAAACCGCTTTTTATTGCGTGCGCTTGGTTTAAAAAAGCTCGCCAAACAAACAGCTATTTCAAGCTAAAATAATGCTATGTCACACGCTATTTACTTATCTGCATTAAATCATCATCAAAATGCTGAGCTTATTCTTGCAGAAAACCTCTATCAACAAGTACTCGCTAGCAACCCAAAACATGCCGATGCACTACACTATTTAGGTGTTATTTATTACCAGACTAATCGCAATGATTTAGCGCTAGCTAGCCTTATGCATGCCATACAATTAAACCCTCAAGTTACTGATTACTATAATCATTATGGACTAGCATTAAAACAAAATAATCAGCTTTCAGCGGCTATAAAAAGCTTTGAAACAGGACTAAGATTAAATCCTAAAGACTTAAGCTTGCAACAAAACATTGCCGCTACTTTTTTTGAAGCTGAGCGTTTTGAAGAAGCTGCTGGCTACTATCGGCGTCTATCAAGATTAAGGCATAACAAGTCAAATGAATTTAATACTTTAATGGCTGAAACATTAGCGCTTACGCTGCTCAATTTAGGTAATCAATGCGCAGCAAAAGGTGCATATTTACAAGCTGAAGCCTGTTTTCAAGAGGCGCTTTTAGCAAATCCGAATGAAATCACCTGTTACTATAATTTAGGTAATGCGCAACGCGAACTAGGTTTGGCCAAAGAAGCTGAAATAAGTTATTTAAGTTATTTAAAACATCAACCTAGCGATGCTGATGCACACAATAATTGTGGGAATGTGCAACGTGAGCAGGGTAAATTAGCCCAAGCAATAGCCAGTTATCAAACTGCTTTGCAGCATAATCCAGCGCTTTACCACGCTAAAGTACACTTAGTGCATCAAAAGCAACATGCTTGTGATTGGCACAATTTAGACCATGAAATCACTGAAATTAGAAACTGGGTGAAAACAAAACCAACTGCACAAATATCGCCGTTTGCGTTTTTGAGTATGCCAAACACGACAGAGGCTGAGCAGTTACAATGCGTGAATAATTGGCTTGAAAATCGTTATGCCAGTACATTAAAACAAGCTAACACGCTTGATTTTACTTATCCCAACACACATTTAAGATCGAATAAAAAAATCAAAATTGGCTATTTATCAGCTGATTTTAGGCTGCACCCGTTGGCTTTTTTAATCACTGAATTAATAGAGCTGCACGACAGTAAACAGTTTGAGGTTCATGGCTATTCTTATGGCATTAACGATAAATCGTCAGAGCGTAAACGGTTAGAAAAAGCTTTTTTTCGCTTCAATGATATTCGTGCGCTCTCAATAACCGATGCCGCCAAAAAAATTAACGCCGATCAAATTGATATTTTAATTGATCTAACAGGCTTTACACAAAGTAGCCGCACACATATTGTAGCGCTTAAACCAGCGCCTGTTTCTATCAACTGGCTTGGATTTCCTGGCAGTATGGGTGCGCTTGCTGGCCAATCGCTATTTGATTATATGATCAGTGACAACACGATTACACCGCTAGAATCAGAGTGTTTTTACGCTGAAAAGTTAATCCGTCTCAATTGCTATCAACCCATAGATACCAAGCGAGCTCAGGCTAAACCGCCAAAACGCGCAGACTATCAACTGCCCGAAAACGCTTTTGTATTTTGTTCGTTTAATCAAAGCTTTAAAATCTCTGCCGATATTTTTGCAATCTGGTTACGCTTGTTATTACAAGTCGATAACAGTGTATTGTGGCTACTTGATTGCAACTCAATCGCTAAGCAAAACCTCATAAAAACCGCTATCCATCATGGCGTTAGCAATAGAAAACTTATTTTTGCCCCGCGCGAAACGTTTATGAAACACCTAGCTCGGCACGCGCTAGCCGATTTAATGCTAGACACTTTGCCCTACAATGCCCATACCACAGCGTCTGACGCAATCTTTGCGGGTTTACCGCTACTAACCTGCCAAGGCACTACCTTTGCGGGTCGCGTGGCAAGTAGTTTGTTACTTAACAATGGCCTGCCTGAGCTAGTTACCACTCATTTAGCTGACTACGAAGCTAAAGCACTTTATTGGGCACAAAATCCTGCGGAACTCACTGCTTTAAAGCTAAAATTAACGCAACACAAAGCCAATATGCCAATATCAAACACAAAAGCATTCACAACAGAGCTAGAAACAAACTTGCACACAATTTGGCAAGCACACATCGCAAAACATTCGCTTTGAAGCGCTTTTAAGCCATTTAAAACCATTCTAAATCGTGCTACAGTAAGCCGATAGACTTAAATGATGAAAGATAACCATGGCTGCAATTGATATTTCCCCCGTTTTAAAATTCATGGTTGAAAAAGGTGGCTCTGACTTATTTTTTAGTACAGGTGCAGCTATTCATATTGATGTTGAAGGTAAAACTATTCCTGTGAATAGCCAAGTTATGGTGCCAGGCATGATTAAAGAAGTTGCCTACGCCATGATGAGTGAAAAGCAGCAGCGCGAATTTGAAGAACTATTAGAAATGAATTTTGCTTACGGAGTAAAAGACGTTGGCCGTTTTAGGGTCAATGTTTTTCGTCAACGCGGAGAAGTTTCTATGGTGGTGCGCCATATTAAATCAGAAATCCCTAGCTTTGAGGCGCTCGGCTTGCCCGTTGTTTTGCAAGAGTTAGTTATGCGCCAGCGTGGACTCATTTTAATGGTTGGGGCAACTGGATCAGGCAAGTCAACCTCACTTGCCTCTATGATTGATCACCGTAACGCCACTGCAACGGGACATATTTTAACACTTGAAGACCCAATTGAATTTATGCACATGCATAAAAAATCAGTCGTAGATCAACGTGAAATCGGCATCGATACACTCAGCTTTGAAGAAGGCTTAAAAAATGCCATGCGCCAAGCGCCAGATGTTATTTTAATTGGTGAGGTACGTGACGCTGAGGGCATGAAAAACGCACTCGCCTACGCTGAAACAGGTCATTTATGCTTAGCCACTTTGCATGCCAACAACGCCAATCAAGCGATTAAACGCATTATGTCGTTTTTTCCGCCTGAAACGCGTGAAGGTATGCTGTTAGGTTTATCGCTCAACTTGGTTGCAATTGTGTCTCAGCGCTTAATACCAGGTTTGCAAACCAAGCGTTGCGCAGCCATTGAGGTGATGATTAACTCCCCTTATATCACTGAACTAATTCAAAAATCTAAACTTGAAGAAATTAAAGAGGCCATGAGCGAAAACGAAGACATGGGCATGTGTACGTTTGATCAATCGCTATTCAGATTATTTAGTAATGGCAAAATTGATGAAGAAAACGCACTCGCTTATGCTGATTCACGTAATGATTTATCACTCAAAATTCGTTTTGCACGTGAAGGCTCAAAAAGCGGTGGTTTCGGGCAAATTATGAGCTAATTTAGTGCGACTATTAGCCAAGCAATTTAGTTAAGCTTAGTAACTTCAGATTTTTGAGTCTTGAGTTTTATTAATCTTGAGTTTTGGCGGTAAATAATGCCGCTAAAACTATCAATGCACCACCTATCCACTCTTGTATCTGCATGATTTCATTGGCTAAATAATAAGAAGCAACCGCTGCAATAACCAGCTCAAACAAAAATATTACCGCCGCGCGGCTGGCCAAAATATGACTAACACCATACTGCACAAGTAAAGTAGCTGCTAACAACATCAGTGCAATTAAACCCATCATTAGCCATTGATGCGCATTAAAAGCACCGGGTGCTGGCAATGTTTGCCCAACAAACGGCAAAAATATAATCGCCATGGCAATTACCCCAAACCAAACAGCAAAAGATTTTGCCTGAATACTAAGCTCAGTAGATTTGCGTGTAATTACATTGGTCAGTGAAAAACCAATACCCGATGATAATGCCAGCCATTCAGCAGTGTTTTGCGGTATGGGTAAACTATAGGGCGTTGCGGGGTTGTAGAGCATAATAGCCGCGCCCAGGAGTGAAACAATAATCGCTAAAAAACCACTTTTGTTGATATTTTCTTTTAACCAAAAGTGCGCTAACAACAGTGTCCACAGGGGTGAGAGGTAAAATAACAACATCACACGCATCACTTCGCCATCAATCACGGCTAACACATAACTTAAGTTCGTCCAGCCTGCCACCATACACAGCCAAATAATATTTTTTGGCAGAGTTTGTAGTTCGCGCCAGTGTTTTGCAAACAGTATCAAACCAATAACAACGGTGATGACATACGTGTAAAAACTAGTTGCAACACCTGAAAAGCCAGCCTCGCTCAGCAATCGATACGGGTACCAGATCACTCCCCAACTTAATGCACCAAACAACAAGCTAAAAATTGCACAATTTTTTTGGCTTAACCATTTATTATCTTTATACAGCTTGCTCAACAATTTATAATCAACCTTATGAACCAATATCTAGCAAAATTGCAACCCTACCCATTTCAACGCCTTCGCGATTTATTTGCAGGCATTACACCAAACCCCGCGTTCAGTAACATCAACTTATCTATAGGCGAGCCCAAACACGCCACGCCAAGCTTAATTAAAGACGCATTGGTGAATAATTTAGCAGGCCTTGCCACCTACCCTACCACGCTTGGCATTTTGCCCTTACGCGAGGCAATTGCCAAATGGGCAACACGCCGTTATGGCATACCATTACTTAATCCTGAAACAGAGATTTTACCTGTGATTGGTAGCCGTGAGGCGTTATTTGCAGTGGCTCAAGTAGTGATTGATAGCAGTCAACCAAATCCAGTCGTTATTTCACCAAACCCGTTTTACCAAATTTATGAAGGTGCAGCGTTTTTGGCTGGTGCTGAGCCTTATTTTTTAAATACCACTGTTGAAAATAATCACGCGATGGACTTTGCCAGTGTGCCAGTAGAAATATTAAAGCGCACACAATTAGCGTATGTGTGTAGCCCTGGCAACCCATCTGGCAAGGTCATGCACTTAAGTCAGTGGAAAGAAATATTCGATTTATCAGATACTTACAATTTTGTAATTGCGGCTGATGAATGTTACTCAGAGATTTATTTTAATGAAGAAAATCCGCCATTAGGTGCACTACAGGCAGCACATTTACTGGGTCGTGATTATAAAAACCTGATTGTTTTTAGTTCACTTTCAAAACGTTCAAACGTACCTGGCATGCGCTCAGGGTTTGTAGCTGGCGATTCAGCTTTAATTGCTAAATTTATGCTCTACCGCACCTATCATGGCTCAGCCATGAGCCCCACCGTGCAAATGGCTAGCATTGCCGCATGGAATGACGAAAGTCACGTGATTGAAAACCGTAGACTATACGCAGAAAAGTTTAATACAGTAACGCCCATGCTAAGTAAAAGCTTGTCAGTACAAATGCCAGATGCAGCATTTTACCTATGGGCAAAAACCCCCGTAAAAGATACTGATTTTGCCGTACAGCTCTATCGCGATTTAAATATCACCGTATTACCAGGCAGCCTATTAGCACGCGAAACAAACGGCAGTAACCCTGGAGCGGGGTTTATTAGGCTGGCAATGGTTGCTAGCTTAGCTGAGTGCGTAGAGGCCGCTAAACGCATTCAATCTTTATAAATTTTTTAACGAAGATTAGCTGTAGGCATAAAAATAGAGCATAAAAATAAAACTCAATAATAAGAAGGCTAAAAAATGAAAAAAATACTATTTATCGCGCTAGTATGCTTTGGTATTTGGCAGTATCAACACAAAAATAATAACAAATTACCTACCACAGTAGATAGCACTGGCAAGCCTGTGGTGGTGGTTTACACCTTTGCAGGTTGCGGTAGCCCTTGTGCTAACGTGATTAGTATATTGAATCAAAGAAGCGTACCTTTTGAAGAAATTGTGCTTAGTCAGAATGACAAAAATAGTGCTGCATTCAAAAAGTGGGAATCGTATCGAGAAAATAGCATGCCACTGACGCTTGCGGGAGAGTCTAAAGCCGTGGGCGATAGCCAGTCAGAAATTGTGCGTGTGCTTGCTACTAATTACCAAACCCAATATTTAACTAATCTTGAAAAGCGCTACTTTAAAGACCATTTCGATAGCGCAGGCAATCCAAAAGTAGTGCTATACGGCACTGATTGGTGCCCAGGTTGTGCGTCTTTGCGTAAAGAGTTACGCGCAGATAACCAGCCGTTTGAAGACATTGATGTAGAAAAAGTAACCGATAGCAACATGCTATTACAAGGCCTGCAAATTGGCGGCTACCCCACTGTTTATTGGGGTTATCAACGCGTCAACGGTACGACTTTAAGTGACATTAAAAAGCTAATGTGAGTATATTTAAAAAAAGTTTGATAGTGACTAATTATTTAAAATGCCTCTTTTAATATCTCCGTTTTTACTATCATAGCTTTGCCACCATGCAAAAAAACTAAATGTATTAAAGCTCTATTCATACGCGCAACATAACTTTTATCGACGTTTTTGTAAATTTCAAACAAAAAATGAGTGTGTTTTTCATTCACTTCATCATCTTGATCACTATCATTCAATAAATACGCACAAGGTTTACCGCACGTCATGCTGTACGAGAGATATTCATGGGTGTGGGTGTAACTAATTTTAGTGATCTGACTAATTGGAATAGCTTTTTGAATCACCTCCCCTGTTATACCGCTCGCAAAATCAAAATGGCTAATCAGCTGATCCCCCTCAATAGTATGTTTCAAGGCATAGGGGTTTACCTCGGTTTGCTTGATAATCCAAGCCTGCGTTTGCTGTATTGTTTGTGCCACAGCATTTGACGAAAAAAATAAGCTTAAATAAAGAGTTACTAAAACTTTAATCACAATATTTACCTGAATAATGGCTGATAAGTTAATTGGGAAGCTATTTGTTGTTTAAAGCAGCTTCAAAATCTTTAACTACTGAAGGTTCCCAATCTCGATGGTTAGGTAATCCAAAACCCATTGGTTTTTTACTGACTAGTCTTATTTTATATTCAGCTGCACGCGCTGTAGTTGGAGTAATGAAAATAGCAATTACCTTACCTGTATGGTCTGCCCCCACTCGAGATTTAATCGTGCCAGATGGTTGATGACTATAAACAATCCGCATGTCATTTGACATCGCTTTAGTTGCTGCAGCCCACACCTGCTCATATGTGTACCTACCTTTTGTTGCAAACGTAACACCTTCAGCTGTTCCAGCTTGCAGTTCATGTTCACTCACCGTCAGCACACTACACGCACTAATCATAAGACTTATTAACGTAGCAAATATAATATTAATTCTTTTCACTTTTGTACCCTTTAAGCATTTCAATTGTTAAGCTTAATCATTATTTACTATAGCCAGTTGGCACAGGCTTTGCAGATTTACACTTAAAGTAAATGACGCGACCTGCGAAACCAGCGCATGATGTTTCTACACCAAGTGCTATAGTTCGAGCTGGGTTACCAGATAGCTCATCAATAATGGCATATTGATTTTCGCCACCACAAACTGTAGCGATATTTGCAAAAGCTTGTCTTTTTCGATCTTGAACAAGCTGCGGTAAACCGTGCGAACAATAAGTTTGTTCACCTGTTGCACCTTTTACAGGCCCACTTTTTCCCTCATATTTTGAGTAGATATAGGGCTTTTCAACTGTTCCAGCACAACCTGCTAGTGCCAGTAACGCCATCATCAATACTATACTTTTAGTTTTCATACCAGACTCCAATGCTTAAATTTTACTTAGAGTCTATTATCTAGTGGTATGCGCTACAAAAGAATCCTACTACGGTAGGGTATATTGATTGATATGATTTGCTATAGTGTTGTGGGGAGTTTTATCAATCTGCCTAATTCAGCTAAGCCTAAATAAGAAAAAAAAGAAAAAACAACGAATGTCCATTCAGAATACGGCTATTGTTATTGACGATCATCCATTGGTAGCAAGGGGTGTAGCTGCTTTTTTACAATCTCACTGTGCGTTTAACTCAGTATTTACAGCTGATAATCAAGCGCAACTTTGGCAATTAGTCGATATAAATCATCCACCAATGCTAATTGTTCTAGATTTTTGGTTGCAGAGTGGCGTTTCACTAGATTTGCTAAGTCAAATAAAACAGAGCTTACCCAGCACAATTATTTTGGTTGTGAGTGCTGATGATGATATCGCGGTGCAGCACAAAGTACAGCTTGCTGGTGGGCATGGATTTATTCATAAACAAGCAAATACGGATGTCTTTATACAGGCAGTTTCCAGTTTAATGCGTCATCAAACTTGGTTCAAACCATCTAGTTATCATCACCAACCTAAAGAGCTTACCATTACAGCAATTGAACTTGGCTTAACTGTCAGGCAGGGTGAGGTGTTAGGCATGATCATGCAAGGTCTGCCAAATAAAAGAATTGCCAACGCATTAGCCGTTTCAGAGCAAACGATTAAAGAACATATCAGCGGTATTTTAAGCAGGATGGGTGTTAAAAATAGAATAGAAGTGATTACAAAATTACGTGGCAAGCGCTTAGAGTAAATGCATACGAATAATCCTATTACATTTGCAAACCTCAGTAAAAATAGTCAGTTAAGATTATTAGATTTAGCACTAGACCCGCTCGTTTTTGGTATCAGTTGTATTCCATTTTGCGGAATCGCTTTCGCAATGTGGGCATATTCAGTGGGCATAAGTACAACAGGGCTACTAATTTTGACTATTTTTTATATTTTTGCTGGGTTTTGTATTCGTAAAACTCAAAAGATTTATAAAAAACATCGTGCTACTTTAAATGACGAATTAGTTTTCACCAAATGGTTGCCTATCATCAAAGCGATCTCACTCGCCCATGGCCTTGGCTTAACAATTCCATTTTTAATGTTAATTGGGCAGGCTACATTTGAGTTTAATCTACTATTACTGCTGGCTATAGCAGGCATTATTGCTGCCTTTGCAACACATTTAACACCTATTTTAGTTGCGTTTTTATATCTATTTTTACCATGCTGGACCATTTGCTTAATCATCATGCCTTGGGTGTTCCCGTCTCAGTGGCCAATTTTAATGTTTTTATGTTTAGTCTATGCATGGTCTATGTATAAACATGCGCTAATAGGTCATCAATTTTTTGTTAAACAAATGATGCTTGAAGATGAAAGCGCTACACTTGCTGAAAATTATCGTTTAGCAAAAAATACAGCTGAAGCTGCATTACAAGCTAAAAATTTATTCTTAACAACTGCCAGCCATGATTTGCGCCAACCAGTGCATGCTATGGGATTTTTAATAGAATCTATTGCGCGGCGTAACGTTGATAGCAACTTAATACCTGCACTAAACGACTTAAAACTAAGTGTGCGCTCCTTAACTCAGATGTTTAACGCGCTATTAGACTTATCTAAAATTGAAGCGGGTGCAGTGTCATTGCGTAAAGAGGCTATTGGCTTGCAAAGCTTAATAGAAGAAACCGCCCTATTATTTGCTGAAGAAGCCAAAGCTAGCCACTTAACATTAAAGATTAAATTAACCCATAAAAATGCTACAGTATTTGCAGATGCGCTATTGCTGAAGCAATCTTTAAGTAATTTAATACATAATGCTTTGCGCTACACCAAGCAAGGCGGTGTACTAATCACTGCTAGAAAGCGCCAGCAAACTTGGCTAATAGAAGTGTGGGATACTGGGGTAGGTATTGCTACCCATGAACAACATAAAGTGTATTCGCCGTTTTTTCGTCACAAACATGCTTGGCAAATAGACGATGCAGGCCATGGCTTAGGCTTAGCAGTTGTAGCGCGTTGTTGCACATTAATGGGTGCGCAATATGGTTTAAGCTCAACACTTGGGTGCGGCTCACGTTTTTGGTTAAAACTACCTGCTGCTGATAATACCCATTTGCAAGCTAATAGCCAGCAACAAAAAGCCACCAGTACACCATTAAATCATCACAATTATTTATTAGGTTGCTGTTTAATTGTGGAAGATGAGCCACAAGTCACTCATGCTTGGCAAGTGTTACTATCCACTTGGGGGCTAACAGTTAAGTGCGCGGATTCTCTAATCGTGGCGATGTCAGCGCTTGATAAAGGTTTTGTACCGCAGGTTATTTTATGTGATCAACGCCTGCGTAGTGGTGAGAGTGGTTTTGAAGTATTGCGCGCGTTACTGCAACGCTGTCCAACGGCTAAAGGTGCAATGGTTAGTGGCGAATTTAACTCAGTAGAGCTGATGTTGGCTGAAAATGAAGGCTATATAGTTTTACACAAACCAGTTGCACCTGAGCTGCTATTTGATTTGCTAGCAAGCTGGCTTGTTGCACCGTTAAACGTACTCAATTCTCAGTAATTTTTAACTTAATGCGTTGATTATTTATTAAAGTAAAACGTTATGTATTATTCTCAAGATATTGATTTACCGTATTAAAAACTAAACTGTTTAACTGTAAACTCAAGCAGTCTAACTCTACAATATCATCCATACCACGTAGCCAAGTCAGCTGGCGTTTAGCCAGTTGGCGGGTTGCAAAAACACCTCTATCGCGTAACTCAGCACTATCATAATCACCTGCCAGGTGCTCTAAAGCCTGACGATAACCCACGCAGCGCATGGCAGTTGACTCTGGCGTTAATGATGGATATTTTGCAATGAGTGCTCTAACTTCATCGACAAAACCAGCCTGTAACATCTGCTCAAAACGCAACGCAATACGCTCATGTAATACTTTACGGTCACTTGGCAGTAGTGCGATTTTTAAAAGTTTGTAGGGTAATACTTCGCTAGTTTGCTTGGCGAATAAACTACTCATGGTTTCGTTAGTAATGGCGTGCACTTCTAAAGCACGCTGAATACGCTGTGTGTCATTAGGTTCTAATCTTGCCGCGGTTTCTGGGTCAATCTTAGCTAATTTATTGTGCATGGCTGGCCAGCCTATGGTTGCGGCCTCTGCATCTAAAGTTGCGCGAACTTCGGGACAAGCCTCTGGCAAGCCACTTAAACCGCCCTGCAGCGCTTTAAAATATAACATCGTACCGCCAACTAATAATGGAATTTTGCCGCGCGCGGTAATATCTGCCATCAAATGTAATGCGTCATTTCTAAAATTCGCGGCTGAATAAGCGCTGGTGGGATCAATCATATCAATCAAATGATGCGGCGCTTTTTTAAGTGTTTCAGCGTCTGGCTTGGCTGTGCCGATATTCATATCTTTAAATACTAATGCCGAATCAACGCTGATGATTTCAACGGGTAGTTTTGCAATGAGTTCAACGGCGGCGCCCGTTTTACCGCTGGCGGTTGGACCCATCAAGAAAATTGCTTTTTGAATTTCCATTAATATGAACTAAAAAACTTATTAACCAATAGTATCGGGCTGAAGCGTTGCGCTTGAATGCCACATATCAAATTCAATACCAAATTTTTGCTTATGCGTTAATTTATCACAAAATAATTTAAGTAATGCTTCTACTGTAGCAACGGATTTTTGGGCTTTATCTAATGTGATTCTTTTTTCCAAATTCGACTCTACTGGGTTCCTCTGATGCATATTGTCAAACTCATGTTTAGTCATCGAAGCCTCATATTCGATTGACTCAGCTTTTGGGTGAGCTATAAGATTACGTGTTTTACACAACCAAATAAAGCCCCCCCAAGGCTCTCTACTGGCATCATAACCAATACCTAGGTGTTCGCAAATCAATCTAACTTTAGCAATTGGGCTACAGTTTTCAAAGTCAATCCAATTATCTATGACTCGCTCTCCAACAGCATTACAAATGGCTTCTATAGCTAGAGCGCTAAAGGTTATAGCTGAAAACTGTGTATTAACCCACCCAGCATCTTCAACTTTGGCTTTTTCTAGCTCATGTTTAGCTAGGCGCAATAATGTATGGTGAGCTGAATAGAATCTCTCAGCTCTTACACTGATATTTTTCTTAGTCATTGATTATTTACCC
>JANNBX010000218.1:0-2291 GCA_031385945.1 Methylophilaceae bacterium
AGTCGCCGCTGAAGTAATGGTAATACCGCGCTCTTGCTCTTGCTCCATCCAATCCATTGTCGCTGCACCATTGTGCACTTCACCAATTTTATGGTTTACGCCAGTGTAGAACAAAATACGTTCTGTCGTCGTTGTTTTACCTGCGTCAATGTGCGCAGAGATACCGATGTTACGATAGCGATTGATAGGGGTTATACGAGCCACAGTTATTACCTTTTGTAAAATTTACTTAAACAGCTTTTGTTTTTAAAGAGCAAAGCCGGCGATACCGCTTTAAAACGATTAAGCGTTACTATCAACTTTTGATATTAACGCTTAATGACACAAACTAAAATTCTAAATAATTAGAATCTGAAATGTGAGAATGCTTTGTTAGCCTCTGCCATACGGTGAACTTCTTCACGTTTTTTCATCGCTGATCCACGGCCTTCAGATGCTTCAACCAATTCAGCCGCCAAACGCAAGCCCATTGATTTTTCACCACGCTTACGCGCTGCATCACGCAACCAACGCATTGCTAATGCACTACGACGGCTTGGACGCACTTCAACTGGTACTTGGTAGTTAGCACCACCAACACGGCGGCTCTTAACCTCAACCATAGGACGCAAGTTATTCAGCGCGAGTGTAAACACCTCCAGCGCGTCTTTACTTGTTTTTGTAACTACTTGATCAAACGCACCGTACAAAATACGCTCTGCTACTGATTTCTTACCACCAGTCATCAATACGTTTACGAATTTTGATACTTCCGTGCTTCCAAATTTTGGATCTGGCAGGATGTGGCGTTTGGGGACTTCTCTACGTCTTGGCATAATTAACTCTTTTCTATCTTCTCTATTTTCATTTATGTTTTGCTAGCGATTGTCTAATTAAAGACTGATTAGCAGGGCTTTTGGTTAGCCGCTTCAACAAATACTATTTTAAAACTACTTAGCTTTAGCCGCTTTTGGACGTTTAGCACCGTATTTAGAACGTGACTGCTTACGATCTTTAACACCTGCAGTATCCAAGCTACCGCGCACCATATGGTAACGTACACCCGGCAAATCCTTTACACGGCCACCACGTAGTAAAACTACGCTATGCTCTTGCAAGTTATGGCCTTCACCACCAATGTAGCTAATTACTTCGTAGCCATTAGTTAAGCGAACCTTAGCAACTTTACGTAAAGCTGAGTTTGGTTTTTTAGGTGTTGTTGTGTAAACGCGTGTACAAACGCCACGTTTTTGCGGACAAGCTTCAAGTGCAGGCACTTTGCTTTTAGTAATAATCGGTTGGCGTGGTTTACGCACTAACTGGTTGGTGGTTGGCATTACTTCAATCCCATTAAAATTCATTCATAAAAATGGCGGAATGGTGATAAAACCATCCCGACATCATGGAATAGAGCTAAATATTTAGCCCATTCCGAAAAACGTAGCATTCTATTGAGCTAAGCACATCATGTCAATACAAATATTGTTGCTACCGTATTGACAAGATGAGGTGTTTTACTCAGGTTGAGCTGCTATCTCCTCTGTCGCATTGGCGGGTTCTACTGCCAACGCATCTGCTACCACTTCATCCACTACAACTTCTGCTGTGTATTCGTTAGACATATCAGCAAAATTTGATGATGCGCTTAAGCCCATTGCTTTACGTTTACGCGCTTCGTGATACGCTAAACCCGTACCTGCTGGGATTAAACGACCCACGATTACGTTTTCTTTTAGGCCACGTAATTCATCACGTTTACCTAAAATCGCTGCTTCAGTTAACACACGTGTTGTTTCTTGGAACGACGCTGCTGAGATAAAGCTATCAGTTGATAATGATGCTTTAGTAATACCAAGCAATACATATTCAAACGTAGATGGGCGTTTATCTAAACCGATAACGCGTTCATTTTCAGCCAACAAATCTGCGCGCTCAACTTGCTCGCCCAAGATAAAGTTAGTTTCTCCAGCATCTGTTACACGTACGCGACGTAACATTTGACGCACAATTACTTCAATGTGTTTATCGTTAATTTTAACGCCTTGCAAACGATACACGTCTTGCACTTCGTCAATAGTGTAACGCGCCAATGCTTCACGACCTTGTAAGCGCAATATATCCTGCGGCTCGGCTGGGCCGTCCACAATCGTTTCACCTTTAGTCACTACTTGGCCGTCATGTGCTGTTACGTGCTTGTCTTTAGGAATCAAGAACTCACTGACAACCCCGTCTAAATCGGTAATCACCAAACGCTGCTTGCCTTTAGTATCTTTACCGAATGAAACCGTACCTGTAGTTTCTGCCAACATACC
>JANNBX010000199.1:0-11836 GCA_031385945.1 Methylophilaceae bacterium
TGAGCACGGCATTTTACTGGTGATGGATGAAGTGCAAACAGGCTTTGGGCGCACTGGCAAAATGTTTGCCACTGAACATTATGACGTGATACCCGACATGATGGTGATGGCGAAAAGTTTAGCGGGTGGTATGACATTATCTGCGGTATGTGGCAAAGCCGAAACCATGGATGGCCCAGCTCCAGGCGGCTTAGGCGGCACTTATGCCGGCAACCCATTGGCGATTGCCGCCGCCCGTGCGGTAATAGATATTATGGAAGAGGAGCAATTGGTTGCGCGCGCCAACTACTTAGGCGAAAAACTAGTTGCGCGTTTAAAAGTCGCACAAAAAAATGTACCTAGCCTAAAGGAAGTGCGCGGCTTGGGTTCTATGATTGCGGCTGAATTTAGCGACCCCGTAACTGGTGAACCATCAACAGATGCCATGAAACGCGTGCAAGCGGCTGCATTGTCTGAGGGCCTGATATTATTAAGCTGCGGCGTTTATGTGAACACGCTGCGCTTTTTGTATCCACTCACCATTCAAGACAAGGTGTTTGATGAAGCGTTAGATATTTTAGACCGCGCACTACTTAAGGCCTAAAGTGGACGAATCAATTGAAGCGATAAACCTAGCCAAACAGCGCATGCAAGCCGCTGGTGTGCATACCATTATCGCGCAATTTATCGATATTCACGGTACACCTAAAGGTAAATACATTCCGCTAGCGCATTTAGAAGATATTTTAAATGCGGGTGCAGGCTTTGCTGGGCCCTCTATTTGGGGAACAGGCCTACCAAGAAACGGAGCGCGCTCTGAGTTTTATGGACAGGGTGATATTAAAACCTTGCAAGCATTGCCTTGGATGCCAGGCTACGCGCGGATTGTGTGTAGCGGAATGGTGGATGGTCAGCCTTTTTCAGATTGTTCGCGTCGTGTTTTACTTAAGCAAATTGAGCGCTTAACTGCACGAGGTTGGACCTTAAACGTAGGGATTGAGCCAGAGTTTTTTTTGGTGACTCAAGATGAAAATGGTCGCCCTGTGCCATGCAGTAAAGACAATCAAGATAAACCTTCTTACGATTTAAAAGCACTGGCAAGAATGCGTGATGTATTACGCAAAATGGAAACTGGCTTAACAGCCTGTGGCTTTGATGTGTTTCAAATTGACCATGAAGACGCCAGCGGTCAGTATGAGTTAAATTATCATTACAGCGATGCATTGACTGCCGCTGACCGATTTACACTATTCAAAATGGCGGCCAGCCATATTGCGGAAGAAGCAGGTTTGGTTTTCACATTGATGCCCAAACCGTTTGCAGACCGCCCCGGTAGCGGCTTACACCTACATTTGTCAATAACTGATAAAAACGGACAAGCGGTAATGGCTGATGCTAAAGACACACACGGCTTATCAACAACCGGTCGCCAATTGGTAGCAGGCTTATTAAAACACAGTGCAGCACTCGCTGCATTTCACGCACCCAGTGTTAATTCATATAAGCGCTTAGTCATTGGCCGCTCACTTTCTGGTACTACTTGGGCGCCAGCGCATATTGCTTGGGGCTACAACAACCGTACCACTGTTTTAAGAACCGTTGCAAATCGCGTGGAGTTTCGCCTGACTGATGGTAGCTGTAATATCTACTTAGCACTAGCCAGCACCATTGCTGCAATGTTAGACGGTATAGAACAACAATTAATGCCGCCTGCGTCAATTGACGAAGACGTTTATGAGTGGGATGCAACAGAATTTGTAAAACGCGGTGTTAAAACCTTACCGCAAAACTTGGGCGAAGCATTGGCCGCATTAAGTGCTGATGACAGCTTGATTAAAGCCTTAGGCAAAGATTTGGTGGTTAAATATATAGCCACCAAAACACCAGAATGGATTGATTACTGCCGCTCAGTGAGTGATTGGGAGTATCAGCGCTATTTAACTTAATTTTTAGGCTTACAACTTAATTAGCCTAAAAATCGTCGGCACTTACTAATGCACAAATATAGTTTATTTCTTAAGCTTACTACCTGAACGCCATTTATTGCTTTAATACTTTGCCTAATAAGCTGTAATAGTTGTCTGGTGTAAGCACAGTTGGTATCGCCTCTGCTAATGTTTCAGGGTAATCGCGGCTAAAGTGCAAGCCACGGCTTTCGCGGCGTTCCATCGCGCTGAGTACAATCAGCTCAGCCACTTGTAGCAAGTTTCTAAGCTCAATTAGGTTGTTGCTCACTCTAAAATTACTATAAAACTCATCTACTTCATCACGTAGCATATAAATGCGATGCAATGCGCGGCTTAATCGCTTAGTGGTACGCACAATGCCAACGTAATTCCACATAAAGCGGCGCAATTCATTCCAAGTGTGGGTAATCAACACTTCTTCATCTGCATCAGTGACGCGGCTTTCATCCCAATCGGGCAGCTTGATATTGGATTTAGCAGTTTCACTCAAAATTTGATTTGCCGCCGCTTGGCCAAACACTAAGCACTCTAGTAGTGAGTTGCTAGCAAGCCTATTCGCGCCGTGCAGACCAGTACAAGCGGTTTCGCCAATGGCGTATAAACGGCTTAGATCAGTACGCCCTTGTACGTCAGTCATTACACCACCACAACTATAATGCGCTGCAGGCACTACAGGAATCGGCTGTTTGGTGATATCAATGCCAAGCTCTAAACAGCGCTGATAAATATTAGGAAAATGTGAGGTAATAAATTCAGCTGGTTTATGTGAAATATCTAAATACACACAATCCAGCCCACGTTTTTTCATTTCAAAGTCAATGGCGCGTGCAACGACATCGCGCGGTGCTAGCTCTTCACGCGCATCATATTGCGGCATAAATCGTGTGCCGTCAGGCAATAACAACTTGCCTCCCTCACCACGTACCGCCTCCGTAATTAAAAATGATTTAGCTTGTGGGTGAAATAAGCAAGTAGGGTGAAACTGAATAAACTCCATATTTGCTACACGGCAACCCGCCCGCCAAGCCATAGCTACGCCATCACCCGTGCTCACGTCTGGGTTGGTGGTGTACAAGTAAACTTTACCCGTGCCACCCGTAGCTAAAATCGTCTGTTCGGCTGCGTAAGTAATCACCTTGCCGGTTGCATTATTGAGTAAATATGCACCTAAGCACTCATTCACATCCATATTCATTTTTCGCGATGTAATTAAATCAACCGCAATATGGTCTTCAAGCACGGTAATGTTAGGATGCTCAATTACTTTTTGGGCGAGTGTTTTTTGGACAGCTAATCCAGTGGCATCAGCTGCGTGAATAATTCTGCGGTGGCTATGTCCACCTTCACGAGTAAGATGAAAGCCACTGTCATCAGCCTCGCGGGTGAACTCTACGCCTTGGTCTATTAGCCAGTTAATTGCCTCACGGCCGTGTTCAGCCACAAACCGCGTGACTTCAACATCACACAAGCCAGCACCTGCAATCAGCGTGTCGTCAATGTGTGCTTTAATTGAATCATCATCATTTTGTACCGCTGCAATGCCGCCTTGCGCCCAACTACTTGCACTAATAGTTAGTGTGCGTTTGCTAACAAGGGTAATTTTTTTGTACTCTGCCAGTTTTAAAGCCAGCGTTAAGCCTGCTAAACCGCTACCAATAATGAGTGTTTGAGTTTGTTGCATATTGCTGACTTTGCCTAATTTTCACATGAACTTTAAGAAGTGTAATGCTGTCTTTAAAGTGTAGCTAGTAATACATGGTAATTATTATTAAATCGGCCGTTATTTAGCTGGATTTTAAAAGGGAGTTGTGATGATTAGTGCAAATAATATAAAAGAATTATCTCAGTTTGGTTTCGTAGACTGTACTGTACAGGGGTATACTGTGGCCTTGAATAAAACAGCGTCAGAGATAGCCGAATCAACTATCGCAGCGTTGAATAAACCCTCACAGAAACCACTCGAAAAGCAAACGAATATGAGCGATAAGCCCGCAAATGGCAATCGTGAAATTGATGCAATACTAGTAGCCCGCGCCCAGGCTGGTGACAAACACGCTTTTGGCATGTTGGTGGATAAGTATCACCGTAAACTAGGTCGTCTTTTATCACGCATGGTACGTGACCAAGCTGAAGTTGAAGATGTAGTACAAGAGTCTTTTATTAAAGCTTATCGCGCGTTACCAAATTTTAGAGGTGATAGCGCGTTCTACACCTGGTTGTATCGTATCGGTATCAATACCGCAAAAAACTATCTAGTTTCAATGGGTCGTCGCCCACAAGTCATTCAAGACGTTGAAATTGAAGACGCTGAAAACTTTGAAGATGCAAATGAGCTACGTACTACAGAAACACCTGAAAGTAGCTTAATGACCAAGGAAATCGCGCAAACTGTCAATGACACAGTTGCAAGCTTGCCTGCAGAGTTAAGAGAAGCAATTACCTTGCGTGAAATAGAAGGCTTAAGTTATGAAGAGATTGCAACGATTATGGCTTGCCCTATCGGTACGGTACGTTCAAGAATCTTTAGAGCCCGTGAAACGATCGCGCTAAAACTAAGACCCTTATTAGATACGCCTGACGACAAGCGTTGGTAATTCGTAGTTTAAATCTAAGCGCTTGATAAATTTGTAATATAAAAGTCAAGCATTGCAATAGTTAAGCAGTTAAAAAATTGAATATAAGGAGTAAATGATGAGCAACCAAGACAATCAAGACCAAGGTCAACCTTACCAGCGGTCGCTACATGTTGTAAGCAATAGCGATAGTATTAAAATTCAAATTTCAGCTTTAATTGATAATGAGGCTGATATTGATGACTCAGCCCACCTTTTTACTGCAATAAAAGCAGGTAATACGGCAGGTGGGTCTTGGCAGTCTTATCATTTAATCGGTGACGCAATGCGCGGTAATGATGTATTCTCAAGTGGTTTTAAAGCACAGCTTATGCAGAAGCTAGCTGACGAGCCTACAGTGATGGCGCCAACTTTATTGAATCAGCTTACTAAAAATCAAGCCGAAACTGCGAATTCTTCTATCAAAGTATCTTCTGCTTGGTCTATTGCTGCTTCAGTTGCAGCGATTGGTTTTGTGGGTTGGTTTGCCATGCAACAATATGGGCCAAATACTCAGGCGCCACAACAAATTGCCGAATCATTAACACAAGATTACTTAATGGCACATCAGTCAATGGCGCCTAGTAATTCGGGTTACTTTGTACAAGATGCAGCCTACACAGAGCCTAAGTAGTTTATTGAATTTATGAAACACATTATTGCTAAAATTCTTTTTGTGACCTTAACATGGGTTGCATCTTCGGCGGTTGCCCAAACTGAATCTGCTAACGACACTAAAGCTGAGTCAAAAGCAGATCTCAAGTTAGACCCTTGGGTAGTCTTGCAAAAAAGTGCATCTGCTGCACGGCAGCTTGGTTACAGAGGTGTATTTGTCTATCAGTCAGGCGATAGCTCAAGCGCTGTACAAATTACGCATATGAATAACGGTGAAAAAGAGTACACGCACAGTATTGTATTAGATGGTAGAAAACGTGAGCTTTTAAGTGAAAGCGGTGACTTGGTTATTTACAACCCTAAAAAAGAAAAAGTAATGGTTGAAAAGCGTCACAGCAAAAATATCTTCCCAGGCTTATTGCCTGAAGATATTTCGCTTATAAAAGTTGGCTATAAAGTTAAGCTAAATGGTATGGAGCGTACAGCAGGGCGTGACGCCAAAGTAATTATGCTGGAGCCAAAAGATAAGTATCGTTACGGCTATAAGCTACTCACAGATAATGCTTACGGTTTGTTACTAAAAGCAATTACATTAAACGAACAAAATGAACCACTAGAGCAAATAGGCTTTAGTCAGCTTGATATGCTTGAGTTGGGTAATTTAGATTGGTTTCAGCCTAGCAACACGTTTGGTAAATCACTTGAGATGGAACAAGCGCGTTTTACTAAAGAAATTCCCACAGCTAATAACTGGTCACTAACAAATGTGCCACCAGGTTTTTTAAAAGTGGATCAAATGCGTCGCATTGTTAGAGGTAAAGTTACCAACACTACACAGGCAATCTATTCTGATGGCTTGGCTTATGTTTCACTATTTATAGAGCCATTGCCTAAAGGTACAGTGGGTAAAGTTGGTCACACATCGGTTGGTTTAACGCATTTTTATGCAGATATTCAAGATGGCTATCAAATTATGGCTGTTGGTGAAGTGCCAGAAGTGACTGTAACAAGTCTTGTCAAATCAGTCAGCTTTAAAAAATAACAGTCATAATATAAGCCAGAAATGATTGAAGAAAAAGCTATAGTCGTAAGCTTAAGCGACCAAAATACCTCACCTAAACAAGCGCACTTACAAATTGTTCGCGATAAACCTTGTGGTTTGTGCGGTAAAACGCAAGGTTGTGGTATCTCGCTACTTGGGCAGTTTGCAGGTCATCAACATTCAACTTTTAGCGCTTTAAACGTTATCGACGCCAAAGTAGGCGAAATTGTCGTGGTCGGCGTTGAAGATAAAGCCTTGTTAACATCAGCATTGTTTTTGTATGGCCTACCTTTATTTGGCTTAATGTTTGGTGCCATGTTGGCTACTCAGCTAGCTAACTCGGCCACACAATCTGACTTATTTGCAGCCATTGGTGCGGTGCTAGGTTTAGGTTTAATGATAGCGGTTGCAAAATTTAGTTTGTTTACTCAGAAATTTAGCAAAAACGCTCAAATCACGCTCTTGAGAAAATCGTATTAAGCACAATTAACTAGCTATACACATTAAAAAGGAGCTTATTGCATGATTAAAAAAAGCATTTTAGAAAAACTCGTTGTAGTGAGCGCATTATGCTTAGCACAGCTGAGTTTGTTGCCAGCTGCCATAGCTAAAGACTTGCCAGATTTTACCGAATTAGCCGAAAAACAAGGTCCAACAGTCGTTAACATTACTGTCACAATGGCGCCACAAAACTCAGCTCAGCCATCACCTTTTGGCCAAGGTGGCCCAGATGATGAAGCTATGAGTGAGTTTTTTCGCCGCTTTGGTATACCAGGCTTTCCCGGTGGCCAGGGTGGACAGCCGCAGCCAGAAACCAAGCCTCAAGCATTTGGCTCGGGCTTTGTAGTGGGAAGTGACGGTTACATACTGACCAATGCTCACGTAGTAAGTCAAGCTGAAGAAGTGCTAGTAAAGCTCAATGATAAACGTGAGTTTAAAGCAAAAATTATTGGTTTTGATAAACGCACAGATGTTGCTTTAATTAAAATCGATGCTACAAACTTGCCAAAAGTTGCAATTGGTGATCCTAATGCATTAAAAGTGGGTGAGTGGGTAGCCGCTATTGGTTCACCTTACGGCTTAGAAAACACGATGACTGCAGGTATCGTCAGTGCTAAAGGTCGTGCTCTACCGCAAGAAAATTATGTGCCATTTATTCAAACTGATGTAGCCATTAACCCTGGTAACTCAGGTGGGCCTTTATTTAATTTACGTGGTGAAGTTGTTGGCATTAACTCCCAAATTTATAGCCGCAGTGGTGGTTCTATGGGCTTATCATTTTCTATACCTATTGATGTAGCCATTGATATTTCTAATCAATTAAAAGCTGGCGGTAAAGTCACACGTGGCTGGTTAGGTATTGCTATTCAAGAAATTACTAAAGAATTAGCTGATTCCTTTGGCATGAAAAATTCTAATGGTGCGTTGATTGCGGGTATTGAAAAAGGTGGCCCAGCAGACAAAGGTAATTTAGAAGCCGGTGATGTCATTGTTAAGTTTGATAATAAACCTATTGTGTTAACTAGTGATTTGCCACGCGCAGTGGCTACAGTTAAACCAGGTAAAACTGTGCCAGCCGAGGTGTTTCGCAAAGGTGCAATTAGAGTGTTAAATATTACCGTGGGTGAAATGCCACTAGACAAATCAGAAGTAGCAGTTGCACCACAAACGAACGCTAAACCTGAGGTAAATCGTTTAGGGTTGGTACTTCGCGAATTAACACCGCAGCAAAAGAAAAAGCTAAATGGCAAAAACGGTTTGTTAGTTATCGATGCGCTAAATGCATCAGCTCAGGCAGGTATTCGTCGCGGCGATGTTTTGCTTGGTGTTAATAATGCAGAAATCAGCACACTAGAGCAGTTTAACAAATCTACTTCCACTATTCCTGCTGGTAAAACAGTTGCGCTTCTAGTGTTACGTGGCGAATCAACATTATATGTACCAGTAAAAGTGGCCATTAAATAGTGGCTGGTTTTAAATGCTTAAGGCAAATCATTGATTATGCTGTAAAATAACCGAAATTAACAAGGGCGCAAACAGCGCCCTTGTTGCTGTATTCGCACTCATTAAACCCATTATTTCACACACACCACACATGCAAAATATTCGTAACTTTTCTATTATTGCCCATATTGACCACGGCAAATCTACTTTAGCTGATCGTATTATTCAGCTTTGTGGTGGCCTTGCTGACCGTGAGATGGAAGCACAAGTACTTGATTCAATGGATATTGAGCGAGAGCGCGGTATTACCATCAAAGCGCAAACTGCCGCTTTATACTATAAAGCGCTTAATGGCGAAACATACCAGCTCAATTTAATTGATACACCAGGCCATGTAGATTTTAGTTATGAGGTTTCTCGTTCGCTTTCTGCTTGCGAAGGTGCGTTATTGGTCGTGGACGCTTCGCAAGGCGTTGAGGCGCAAAGTGTGGCTAATTGCTATACTGCGCTCGATTTAGGTGTTGAAGTAACCCCTGTACTCAATAAAATTGATTTGCCATCAGCCGACCCAGCACGAGTGATTCAAGAAATTGAAGATGTGATAGGGGTTGACGCTCAAGATGCTGTACGTTGCTCAGCTAAAACCGGTGTGGGCGTCATTGATGTACTGGAAGCCGTAGTCGCCAAAGTGCCGCCGCCAAAGGGTGACGCGAACGCGCCATTGAAAGCATTGATTGTTGATGCTTGGTTTGATAACTATGTGGGCGTAGTCATGTTGGTACGCGTAATTGATGGTACTTTACGCCCAAAAGATAAAATACGCTTAATGGCGACTGGCGCACAGCATTTATGTGAGCAAGTAGGTGTTTTTACGCCAAAATCAGTACAAAAAACAGCACTTTCTGCGGGTGAAGTTGGCTTTATTATTGCGGGCATTAAAGACCTGTCTGACGCTAAAGTGGGCGATACGGTTACGCTCACAGATAACCAAGCAAAAGAGGCTCTGCCTGGCTTTAAAGAGGTTAAGCCACAAGTTTTTGCTGGGCTTTATCCTGTTGAATCTAACCAGTTTGAAGCGTTAAGAACTGCACTAGAAAAGCTTAGTTTGAACGATGCCAGTTTGCAGTTTGAGCCCGAAAATTCTACCGCACTTGGTTTTGGGTTTAGATGTGGCTTTTTAGGCTTATTGCACATGGAAATTGTGCAAGAGCGCTTAGAGCGCGAATACGATATGGATTTAATTACCACCGCGCCGACTGTGGTCTATGAATTGCTCCTTAAAAATGGTGAAGTGCATCAAATTGAAAACCCGTCACGCTTACCTGATATGTCGCGCATTGAAGAGATTCGCGAGCCAATGATAACGGTAAATTTATTGATGCCACAAGACTATGTAGGCGTAGTAATGACGCTTTGTAACGGTAAACGCGGCATACAGAAAAATATGCAGTATATGGGCCGACAAGTGATGCTTAGCTATGAAATGCCGCTGAACGAAGTGGTGCTGGACTTTTTTGATAAGCTCAAATCTGTTTCGCGCGGTTATGCAAGTATGGATTATGAGTTTTTGGAGTTTAGAGCCGCCGATTTAGTGAAGCTAGATACGATGGTGAATGGTGAGCGCGTAGATGCACTAAGCTTGATTGTACACCGCGCTAACAGTGTGTATCGCGGTCGCCAATTGTGTGCAAAAATGCGTGAATTAATACCACGTCAAATGTTTGATGTAGCAATACAAGCAGCGATTGGTGCTAATATTATTTCACGCGAAACCGTGAAAGCGATGCGTAAAAACGTCATTGCGAAGTGTTATGGTGGTGATGTAAGTCGTAAGCGCAAGTTGCTAGATCGCCAAAAAGAAGGTAAAAAACGCATGAAGCAGGTGGGTAACGTAGAAATTCCACAAGAGGCGTTCTTAGCTATTTTGCAAGTTGACGGATAAAATAACAAAAATTAGGGTGAGTTAACTATGTATTTTTCAATTTTTATGGCGGTTATTTTAATCATCACAGGTTTAATCTGGTGGTTAGACATTGCCGTTTTACGTAAAAATCGCAGCTTTGGCTCTAATGACCCTTGGTATGTAGAGTACGCAAAAAGCTTTTTCCCAGTGATTTTGGTGGTATTTATTATCCGCTCGTTTATTGTTGAGCCATTTAAAATTCCATCTGGTTCAATGATGCCCACATTGCTTGCAGGTGATTATATTTTAGTCAATAAATTTACGTATGGTCTGCGAGTACCTGTTTTTAACAACCGTATCATCAATATTAATGAGCCTAAGCGCGGTGACGTTTTTGTGTTTCATTTTCCTGAGGATGTGACAGTAGACTATATTAAGCGTGTGGTTGGCTTGCCAGGAGACTTAATTAGCTACCGCGACAAACAACTAACAGTGAATGGTGTTGC
Source organism: Methylophilaceae bacterium (assembly GCA_031385945.1). Classification (GTDB taxonomy): domain Bacteria; phylum Pseudomonadota; class Gammaproteobacteria; order Burkholderiales; family Methylophilaceae; genus JANNBX01. Next base: position 10,569 of record JANNBX010000199.1, read on the forward strand.
GCTCAATTACAGTGATGTTAAAGAGTATCGTTACTTTGAACAACCGCATGACATACAAGGCCGTATAGACAAAGCGGCCTTGCCCGTAGAAGTTAAAGTTGAGCAACGTACGGAAGATTTGAGCTCGGTTAAGCATGCTGTTTTAATTGATGACAATAGAATGAGTGGTGATGGCGAGTGGACAGTACCTGCTGGACATTATTTTGCGATGGGGGATAATCGCGATAATAGTAACGATAGTCGTTACTGGGGTTTTGTGCCAGAAAAAAACTTAGTGGGAAAAGCTTTTTTTATATGGCTAAACTTTGATACTTTTAGCCGTATCGGTACGAAGATAGAGTAAGCTTAAGTGATATTAAAAGGGATGAAATACATGATAAAAACATCAAAACAACAAGGCATTACTTTTATTGGCTTAATAGTAGTACTGATTGTATTTGGCTTCTTTGCAATTATTGGTATTAAATTATTTCCAGCTTATACAGAGTTTTCTGGTGTAAAAAATATCATTGAAAGCCTTAGTAAAAAACCTGAGTTCGCCAATATGAGCGAGTCCGCAATTAGAGTTAGTTTCAATAAAAGTGCTTCAATCGGTTATATTTCTGAAGTCAATGGAGATGACTTAATTATAGGTAATAACGAAAGTGGCGAAAAATTCGTAGCGATCGAATATAAGGTCACTAAGCCAATTATTGGCAACGTCAGTGTGCTGCTCGATTTTAAAGCGAGCTCTGACAAATCCAATTTAGATATGCTTAAATAATATCTACCAATAGATTTGAGATTAGTTTGCAAGCGTTAAGTAATCAACTCGGTTATGTATTTATCAATACACAACTATTACAACAGGCATTAACACATCGCAGTTTTAGCGCAATCAATAATGAGCGCTTAGAGTTTTTAGGCGATGGTGTACTTAACTTTATCATTGCACATCAGCTTTTTTCGCGCTTTGCTAATTTGCCTGAGGGTGATTTGAGCCGATTGAGAGCGCAGCTAGTACGTGAAGAGGCGCTTGCCACAATTGCGATGACACTAAATATTGGCGAGCATTTGCAATTAGGTGAGGGTGAGCTTAAAAGTGGTGGTTGGAAACGCCCATCAGTATTATCAGATGCGCTCGAAGCCATATTTGGTGCGGCATATCTAGATGGCGGTTTTGCTGTCGCCGAGCTCATTATTTTGAACCTTTATACTGATTTGTTAAATAAGATTGACCCAAAATCAATTGGTAAAGATGCTAAATCTTTATTGCAAGAGTATCTGCA
>JANNBX010000260.1:0-7153 GCA_031385945.1 Methylophilaceae bacterium
CCCGAAAGGGGTGAGGTGGTAGAAACGCGGGTTCGCGATAGCGAGTTTCGTATCCCGCCGAATACATCATTCGCCAAGATATCCCCAAACAATACTTAGTTTTTGGGTTGTGGGCGAGGCGTAGCCCGCCAGCAACACAAAAAAATAGCCCATTAGAAATAGGTTATCAAACTGAGAGTATCAATACATTTTATCAATCATAACGTAACATTATACGAAATATTTTTTATTAAAAAAAGGCCACTAACGTGACCTCTATTTAAATTTTACTTGTTATTAAAAAAACCAATATTCATACAACGGTCATTCACAAAAGTTAGCTCCGTAACTTTATAAGTATTCTTTGTATCGTACTTAACAATATTTTTGTAGTACCACATTTCAACCTTTACGGGCTTTTGCGGCTCTTTTGAATTGCGTGCTGCGGTCATTGTAATCATTGAGTCTGCGTCAGCAGGTTTAACTGAGAGTTCTTTTTTGTAGGGTTTACCAATAGCCGCTGTAATCACTTTATTTGATTTGCCACTGAATTTAGTTAAAAACTCATCTTCAGAATAAGTCTTTGTTTTGTTAGCAGCTAGAACACTAATACTTAGCAATAAACCTAAAGCTAGTAATCCTAATTTGGTTAAATTGTTTGGTTTAGCTAAGACGCGGGCTTTACTGGTATTCATTTTGTTTCCTAGTTGATGAGTTCTGTTTGGTTAAATCTAATTAAAAAAAACTTACTTGGTTTTAAACGATAATTAAAACTATTATGATTGCTCTACAAAATAAAAGTTTAATCATAAGGTTGTTAGTTACTATTTAACGATTGGTATGTAATTTGGTTACCAATTACTTAAATTATCCATTAAAGTTTAGTCTTAATCCATCGTAGCCCACATGCACGTTGTCTGGCAGTAAACCACTTAACGCTTCATAACTTAGCTCGTGGGTCATGTGTATTAGGTAACTTTGTTTTGCTTTTATACGACCAATATAACTTAGATTTTGTTCCAAATTGATGTGAGTTGGGTGTGGAGACAAACGTAAGCAATCCAGCAATAATAAGTCTAAATTTTGCAAAAGTGCCATTGATTCTTCTGGTATTTCCGATACATCGGTAATGTAGGCTAAATTACCGATACGATAGCCGAGTATATCGCTACGACCATGTTTTACTGGTATAGGTATGATTTGATGGCTGAACAACTCAAACGGTTGAGCAATCGTCTGAATAGATAGCACTGGCAAATCCCAATAGTCACTTGGGTCTCGGAGTGTGTAGCCGAACTTTTCAGCAATATGTACTGCTGCATAATGGTTAGCAAAAAGTGGTATTTGTTTGCGATGTTTTTGACAAAATGCACGTAGGTCATCTATACCATGCAGGTGGTCTGCGTGGGTATGCGTATAGAGCACTGCGTCTACCCTACTGATTTTTTCGCGTAACGCTTGGTTACGTAAATCAGGCCCTGTATCAATTAAAATGACCTCGCCAGAGTCTAAAATAATTGCACTTGAACAGCGTGTACGATTATTTTTTGGGTTATCTGAAAGGCACGTTTGACACTGGCAACCAATCACTGGTGTGCCTGCTGATGAACCAACACCTAGCATGACTAACTGCATTAATGAACAACTTTACTATTATGTAAAACGGGGGTTGCATGCTTAAACAGCTTGAAGAAATTAGCCGTTGTAGTGCTGGCTACTTCGTCAAAACTAATGTTGCGTAATTTTGCAATCTCTTCTGCTACATGCCGCACATAAGCGGGCTGATTAGTTTTACCACGAAATGGTATGGGTGCTAAATACGGGGAATCTGTTTCTATTAGCATGCGATTAAGTGGAATCTGCTTAGCAACCTCTTTAATATCTAGTGCATTTTTGAAGGTAACAATACCTGAAAATGAAATATAAAAGCCTAGGTCAATGGCTTGATTTGCAACTTCTAGGCTTTCGGTAAAGCAGTGCATGACACCACCTACTTTATCTGCACCCTCTTCAGCCATTATTTTTATAGTGTCTGCTGATGCATTACGTGTGTGGATAATGAGCGGTTTTCCTGTAGTAATCGCAGCGCGAATGTGCGTGCGAAAGCGTTCACGTTGCCAGCTTAAATCACCAGTTAAGCGAAAATAATCCAGCCCAGTTTCACCAATGGCAATAATCTTATGATGATCAGCTAGAGCAATCAAACCTTCAACAGTTGGCTCTTCAATATTTTCATAGTCAGGGTGAACACCAACAGATGCGTAGAAGTTATCAAAGGTCTCTGCTAGCGCTAAAACCTGTGGAAAATCAGGTAGCGTAACTGACACACAAAGTGCATGATTGACTTGGTTATCAGCCATGTTTTGGCGGATAGCATGAATATCTTGAACTAGTTCAGGAAAATTTAAGTGACAGTGTGAATCAACCAGCATTGTTAAACCAAATCATTGTAATCAAATTATAGAGTATGAGTAGGCCGCGTTGATTTTAGTGCCCCGCCGATAATGCCTTCAATTTTATTGCGAATAGCAGTGCCGCCATCTTTTTCACTAAATTGTATACCAATACCCTGTGGACGGTTTGGCTGCCCTGCAAGTGTAATCCAAACTACTTGGCCTACTACTTTGTGTTTTTCTGGTTCATCTAGTAAGGTCAATAACAAAAATACCTCATCACCAATACGATAAGCCTTGGCGGTAGGCACAAACAGACCACCACCTTTGATGTAGGGCATGTAAGCCGCATACAGTGCAGCTTTTTCTTTAATAGCCAGTGATATTACACCTGGCCGTAATGAGCTCGTGTATGACTGATCCAGCGAGGGCGTTGGAGATGGTATTGATGTCACTGGCGATGATGTTGGTTGCTGACTCATTCTATTTTTTCACTCAAATAAATTAGCTTAAAAAAATCTTAGTGTATTGCAACGCTACGCTCTCTAATTGTAAATCTGTCATTAAAGGATGCGTGGCGTGGCGCTTAGTTTGTGTAATATTTTTTTGAAAATCTAATAAGCTATTCAACGTACATTTTGTTGATAATTGCCGCAATAGACTGACCATTTCTGAATGATAATACACTTTACCTGTGAGTTGGTAACTTACTAAATCGTAACACCATTTTTGTAAAATATTGAGTGCTTCAACCATGCCTACATCCTCATGTTTGGTGGCATTTAAAAGCGCGGCAAGCAGGTTATAGTCGCACTTAGCACCATTGGCAAGCTGCTCAATAATTGGGTGCGGAATCACCGTATTTTGCTCAATTTTTTGCAGCGTTTTAATGGGTGACCCACCCATATAATCGAGAGACTCAGCCAAAGTTTTTGCGGGCAGCTTAGAGCCAAGCTGCAACCATGCAATAGCATCCTCACGTAAAGGATTAGGCATGGCAATTTGATGACAGCGACTTAAAATGGTGGGCAATATACGTTGCGGCTCGTGGCAGACTAAGATAAACACCAAGCCAGCAGGCGGCTCTTCTAACACTTTAAGCAGAGCATTAGCTGAGACTTCGTTCAAAGTCTCAGCTGGGGTAATCAGTAAAACTCTGTTGGCATTGGCGCGGTGACTTGAGAGCGTTAAAAACTGACCTAATGCACGTACCTGGTCAATAAGAATATTGACTTTTTTGGTCTTCTTTTTTGTACTAGCTTCGTTATCGTCATCGTCGCCATTATCAGGGCTTAAATACCTAAAATCTGGGTGATTAGATTGTAAAAACCAGTGGCAACTTTCGCAAGTTTGGCAGGCTAAACCATCCTCATTAGGTGTTAAACACAGCAAAGATTGTGCAAGTTCTAATGCAAAGTCTAGCTTACCAATACCTGCTTGACCTCTCAAAAAAAGAGCGTGTGGTAGCCTTAATCGCTCAGATTGTATTCGAGCCCAAGTAGATTTTTGCCATGGATAAATCATTTATAATAAAGCACTTATGATGGCTTCTTCAACCAAGACTTTTACTTTTTCTAAAGGTTGATTAGCATCAATTATCTTGATTCTATGCGGAAACTGCTCAGCACGCGCCAAGTAAGTTTCGCGGATCTTTGTAAAAAAATCTGCATCTTCTAGTTCAAATTTATCAGGTGCGCGCGCACTTTTTAGTCGCTCTAAACTGACAGCTACAGGCACATCAAACAACAACGTTAAATTGGGTTGTATGCTATTTTCTGATTCAATATCACCTTGCACCCAGGCTTCAAGCGCCTGCATCTTTGCTAAATTCAGACCCTTAGCACCTTGTTGATAGGCGTAGCTGGCATCAGTAAAACGGTCTGATACAACAATAGCACCACGTAATAATGCGGGTAATATTACCTGAGTGATGTGCTCTTGGCGTGCAGCAAACATCAATAATGCTTCTGTTTCAACAGTCATTGTTTGGTGTAGCAAAATTTCACGTAGCATCTCGCCAAGCTCGGTGCCGCCTGGCTCACGCGTTGCTACCACTTCTGCACCACTCGTTTTTAATAGCTCAATAATACGTGGAATATGCGTACTTTTTCCAGCACCATCCATACCTTCTAGCGTAATAAATTTAGCCAATTTGATTTGATTTTGCATTGTTTTATGGATTACGTTGATATTTACTCACCGCTTTATTGTGCGCACTGAGCGTGTCAGAAAAAACTGTTACGCCACGGTTACCCTCGCCTTTGCCAACAAAATACAGCGCTTTAGTTGTGGCTGGGTGCATGGCGGCCTCAATAGCGCCTAGCCCTGGCAAGGCGATAGGCGTAGGCGGTAGGCCATTTCTAGTGTAAGTATTGTAAATTGTATCGCGCTGTAAATCTGTTTTACGAATATTGCCGCTGTAGCGCTCGCCCATACCATAGATAACTGTAGGGTCTGTTTGCAAGCGCATGCCTATGTTGAGTCTATTTACAAACACACCAGCAATCATTGGGCGATCATCAGCGCGACCTGTTTCTTTTTCAATAATACTCGCCATAATGAGCGCTTCATAAGCGGTTTTATAGGGCAAACCTACTGCCCTGCCCTGCCAAGCCTTATTCAGCTTGGCTTGCATAGTGTCATAACTACGCTTAAAAACATCTTCATCACTGGTTTCGTCTGTTAAAAAATAGGTATCGGGGAAAAACAATCCTTCAGGATATCCGATTTTAGAACCCAATTTTTCTAAAATCTCACGATCACTCATCGCCATGGTTTTGTGTTTAAGCGTTTCATGTTGATTAAGTGCATTACGCATTTGTTTAAATGTCCAGCCCTCTATAAATGTAATGCTAGTTTGCGTACTTAAACCACCTTTAGTGAGCAAGCGATAAACATCAAAAGGCGTACTACCATTTTTGATTTCATAATTACCAGCCTTTACTTTTGATGCCTGACCCAGCGCGCGCACCATGACAATAAAGCTGTAAGGCTCGGTTAATATATTGGCTTCTACTAACTGCTGTGAGACTTTAGTTAAGTTTCCGCGATCAATATGGACCTCAGTAAAATCTTGGTTTAAATTGATGGGTTTAGTGGCAAAGTAGAGCATCCAAAAGAGTAAAAGACCCGTTAGAAAAAGCCCACTGTAGAGTACTTTTTTAAAAATTCCTGATGATTTTTTCTTTTTTGCCATACGCTAAGATTGCAATGCTTTGTTAATTGTTTGTGTTAAACCAAGCACTTGCCAAATATGCTCGTTGCATTCACGTACAGGCCATGCCCCATATAAGCTGTTACAGATGAATACTTCGTTAGCTTGCTTTAACTCTCCTAGTGATATTTTTTTCACACTCACGTTAAACCCTAAACGAGGCGCCAACTGCAAAATACGCTCGCGCATTACACCTGCAACACCACACTGCGTTAAATCGGGTGTGACTAGCTCTACGCCGAAGCGAGCAAAAATATTTGCGGCGGTACATTCAATTACAGTCTCTTCATGGTCGCACATTAGGCCGTCTGCAAAGCTTGTATCATGCCACTCAGCACGTGCAATGACACTTTCAAGTCGATTCAAATGTTTGATACCTGCAAGCTTTGGTTGATGGGCAAGTTGAGTGTTACACATAAAAAGCTTTACACCTTTTGTATAGTTTTCATCTGCATAAGTTGCTAAAGCTGATTTCATCACTACGCGTAGTGGCAATGAGACTGCTGGTGGTGCGTAACCACGTTGGCTTTCGCCGCGCGTAATCACTATTTTTGCAACCGCTGTTTCATTTGATGCAAAAAGCTGTTGTAGATCATGCATCAGTAGCTCAGCACTAGGCGCCACAATGCTAATAACAGCACAGTCTGCTACTAGTTTTTGGTAATGCAGTGGCCAAGATTCAGGCATACCGTTCACTATTTTCAAAGTACGAAACACACCGTCACCATAAGCAAAACCGCGATCGAATGGCGTAATTGTGCCGTATGGCAAACCATTGATAAGGTATGTGACAGTGTGAGTAAGTAAAGCTGACATTATTGTGAGATTTTAACAGATGATTAAATAATTACAGCGGTATTAAGCCTGCAAGGATCAATCTATTGCAGGCTCAATACCGCTGTGAAAAAAGTTAAATGATTGGCTAAAACCATTAAAATTTAGCCATAAACCCAATAGAAATGCATTGTTACTAAAAAAAAAATATTTGCATTGAATGGTTATTTTGAACTTTGCAAGACCGAATCAAAGTATTTAGATTTTTTTGAAAACTAAACTGCCATTCGTTCCACCAAAACCAAAGTTGTTTTTTAATGCATATTCAATCTTCATATCTCTTGCGGTATTCGCGCAAAAATCTAAATCACATTCAGGGTCTTGATTGAAAATATTGATGGTTGGCGGCGATACTTGATGGTGAATCGCCAGTACCGTAAATACAGACTCTAAACCGCCAGCGCCACCCAGTAAGTGCCCTGTCATCGATTTAGTAGAGTTCACTACAATATTGTAGGCATGATCGCCAAATGCAGCTTTAATAGCGTTACATTCATTCGCATCGCCAAGTGGCGTAGATGTGCCGTGGGCGTTTACATATTGCACCTTATCTGCTGCAATACCCGCATTTTTGAGCGCATTATTCATTGATCGACGTGGGCCATCCATATTCGGCGCAGTCATGTGATAAGCGTCGGCACTCATGCCATAACCGCTTAATTCAGCATAAATTTTTGCACCACGCGCTTTAGCATGCTCATACTCTTCAAGCACCATCACCCCTGCGCCTTCG
>JANNBX010000028.1:0-1830 GCA_031385945.1 Methylophilaceae bacterium
GTAAAAATACATCGGCGCGCTATGCAGCCTAATGGCAATAGCTGCCAGCTCAATTTCGGTTGGTTTTTTGCCGTAATAATCGAGCGCTAAATCGTCAAACGCAAACTCGGTTTCGTTACAATATTCCCATAAAAAATCGAGCTCAAGCTTTTCGGTCTCTAACATTGCGGCTTCCATAAAACCGTTGAGCGGGCTTGCAAACTGCATGAGCACATTGCTAGTTTTAAGTTTGGCGCGCTTGCCACTGATGGTTTCAACCTGCAAGCTTGCGGGTGACTCCGTCATAATTGAGGCGATTTTAAAGTGGCCGTCTTCTTCAAAAAAAACATTCATACTGTTGTGTATTCTTTACTTTGCAAGATTATTAGCACGTAGATTAAACATCAATCGATAGCTTAATTAATGTCGCGGTATTATCCGCCCATACACAATGTTACGCCACACAAACTGTATGATTTAATTGAATTTATAGTCATTTAGTCTATTTTGTTAGTTGTAAAGTAAGCTAAAATTCCTGTATATTTCGGGCATGAAAAGCGCCGCTGAATTGATTACCGCACAACACAAAACTGCTACGCAGGCACGCATAGCCGTGCTTGATGTTTTATTATCTGAGCCATTACCACTTTCGCACCCTGAAATTCAAAAACGTATTAGTAGTTTAATTGATCGCGTCACCATCTATCGCGTGCTTGATTGGCTGGTCGAAAATGACTTTGCGCACGCAGTAATTAGCCCAGATAAAACACGGCGCTTTAAAGCCAATACTGAGCCGCACCATCATCAGCATAATAATCACCAACATGCTCATTTTGAATGCAACAACTGCGGGCAAGTGATTTGCCTAGAAAATATTAGCCCAACAATCTCACAAGCCTTACCCAAAGCCTTTTCAATTGATGCAATTCATTTGAATATCACAGGCATTTGCGCAAGCTGCCAATTAGTTAAATCGTAGCTTAAGTATTACTTAATTCAACACAACGGCGCATATAACCCTCAATAATATTGCAACTTAGTTGCATAATTTGCAGCCTACCGCTATCATGCTCATTTTTGCAACATTGTTGCTATTATGAATATTGCCGATATAACCAATCAAATACTCTCGAACCAAAATAAGGCTTATATGTGCCAAGAACAATTGGTGCTATTTAAGCAATTACTACATTGTCAGCTTGAAATACTGCATGAAAACGTGCTTCAAACCAATGCGCATCTGCAAGACAGCACAGACCTACCTGACCCTATTGACCGTGCAACAAAAGAAGAGCTGCAAAATTTAGAACTTAAAACACGTGATCGTGAGCGCAAGCTTAAGCGAAAAATTGAGCAAACCATCAGGCGAATTGAAAGCGGCAGTTATGGCTATTGCGAAGAATCTGGTGAGGAAATTGGTATTGCTAGACTACTCGCACGTCCAACAGCAACGCTTTGTATCGACGCGCAAACACAACATGAAAAACGTGAACGTCAATTCAACAGCTAAAAATGACTAAAAATTAAGGAAATAACATGAAAAAACTCCCCGTTACCGTACTTTCAGGATTTTTAGGCGCTGGTAAAACTACATTACTTAATCACATTTTGAATAATCGTGAGGGTAAACGCGTAGCGGTTATCGTCAACGATATGAGTGAAGTCAATATTGATGCGCAGTTAGTGCGTGATGGCGGTGCAGAGCTGTCACGCAGTGAAGAAAAATTAATAGAAATGAGTAACGGCTGCATTTGTTGTACCCTGCGTGAAGACTTGCTGGTAGAGATTACGCGCCTTGCTAAAGAAAACCGTTTTGATTATTTATTGATTGAATCAACTGGCATATCAGAG
>JANNBX010000033.1:0-26056 GCA_031385945.1 Methylophilaceae bacterium
TGTTGTTATATCTGACAAAGTTACTTAATTAAGCAAAAAATTTGAATAGATGTATTTTAAATATTGCGATTAATAGCGCTAGCCAATTCGAAATAAAATGATTTAACAAAGGAGTTTTAAAATGATGAAACAAGTACAAAAAGGTTTTACATTAATTGAGCTGATGATTGTTGTTGCAATTATCGGTATTTTGGCTGCAGTTGCAATTCCTGCTTATCAAGATTTTACTATTCGCGCTCGTGTATCTGAAGGTTTGAGCTTAGCTTCTGCTGCTAAATTAACAGTTGCTGATAATGCTGCTAATGGAACAACTGCTGCCCAGGGTGGTTTGGCTGCAGGTTACATTGCTCCTACAGCTGCTGATGCGCTGAAAAGTGTACAAAGCATAGCGGTTGATGCTGCTAACGGTAACATCGATATTGTTTACCAAACTAACACTAGAGGTGTTTTATTGCGTCTACAACCTCAAACAGGCGGCGCTGCACTTCAAGTTGGTGTAATTCCTGCTACTGTTATTAACTGGCGCTGTTCAACCTCAGTTGCTACTAACTTTAACTTAGTACCTGCTGAATGCCGTAACTTAACATAATTTAGTATGTAACAGCTTTAGGAAGAGGCCTTTGCAATCTTTGCACAGGCCTTTTTTGTGCACCTTACCCAATAGCAACAGCATTAACCTAGTGGCTTAATCAAGCCCTACCTAGCCGGGTCCCCCCCTCTAACACCAAAACATTAAAACCATGCCCAATTAAAATAAACGCGGCGGCTGAGCTACGACGGCCCGTTTGGCAATAACAGATATATTCTTTAGTTTTATCTAGTGTTTCAATTTTTGCGCGTAATTCGCTTAATGGAACATTGATAGCGTTAGGTAGCGCGTCATACTTGTATTCTGACGCGAAACGCACATCTAGCCATACTGCGCCTGCATTCACTTTTTCGGTAGCAGCTTCTAAGCTCAGCTGGGTAATTAAGGGGGCTTTAAGTAGCTCTACAAAGTCTTTTTTGCTTAAACGCAGCAGCAAGCCGTCAGTTACCATCGTTACTGTAGCGTTACGTTTATTATCAGAAACTAGCGCCTCTTCGCCAAATGCATTACCTGCACTAAGCTCCGCAAGTATTGCTGGCTGAGATTGGTTTTCAACGGCTCTGGTTACTCGGGCTTGACCTGAGTCAATGATGTAGTAGTAGTCACCATCCATGCCTTGCTTAATGATTTCTTGCCCTGCTATAACTGACACAGGACTCAAACGACGAAACATTTTATCTATATTGGCCGATGGCAAGCGTGAAAATAATCCTTTCTGAATTTCAGTAATACTGAAGATGCCAGTGTTAGTGATCCATTCGGCATTGCTGGTTTTAATGTCTGAGTTACCGATATTTGCTGGCGATTGATTGGTTTGATAGTCGGCGATTTGATCCCAGGTCATCATGATATCTAATAGATCTAAATCTATACGCATGATTTCAATGTCAGTAAGCGCAATTGCACTTTCAATTTGTTGTGTGCCATTGGCTGCATCTACGGCGAATTTAGCGGCATCTGTACCACCGCGTAGAATTCTTTTATCGCCACTTTTATATAGCAAACCTAAGTCACCGCTTAACAAAAACATTGCTTGGCTTATTTGGCTAACATTCATACGGAATGGATTGATGTCTCTGCTGACTTTTTCAACAATGACAAGTTTGGCAAGCTCGTTTAAACGGCTGGCAGAGAGCCGCGATGCTGGCTCAAAGCCTTGTAAGATAGAGAGGATTAAATTGATGTTTGTTGTTACCGTCATAGATTTCTCTGATTTTTTTAATGTTTAAAGTACCAATATTTGGTTGTTTTTGAGCGCTTTTACATGGCAGCCTGCAACTGAGAATTGTTGCATGATGATAAGCTCAGAACCTGGTTTAAGGTGCGTAATATAAACCTCTAAATCTTGCTTAAGTTCATTCAACCGTTTAACGAGCATAGATGGGCAGTAGTGTTTAGACAACTCTGCCAATGCTTTTTCTTGATTACAAAATGCAGTTTCTACCACTAAATACTTAATATTGCTTATATTTCTTACGGTATCCCAAAAGGCATCATTGTCTGTTGAATCGCCACTAAAAACAAAACCATTGTCACAATGGCTAACATGATAGCCTAAAGCTGGCACAACGTGATTAGCTGGTATAGCGGTGATATGTCGTGCATTTAAGCTAACTGTTTCGCCCACCTCAATCGTTTGATAGCGCAATAGCGGCTGGTCTTCACTAGGAATGACACTAAAATCTGGCCATATTTTCCAGTTAAAAATATGCATTTTAAGCGTTCTAATGGTTTCTGCGAGTGCATAAACTGTAATGTAGCCCTCGCGCAAACCCAAAACAGTGTCTAGCAAAAATGGGATTGAGGTAATGTGATCTAGATGTGAGTGCGTGATAAAAATATGGTTAATTTTACAAAGTGCGGGCACGCTTAACTCACCTACACCTGTGCCTGCATCAATCAAGATGTCATCATCTAGCAAAAAAGAAGTCGTACGCAACACGTGATTATCTTGTTTGCCTATACCGCCTGCACAGCCGAGTACTTCAATCTGCATATTCACACTCTATATTTTCAACATTGTTATCTTGTAGCTTCATGGCTCATTGCAGTCACTATTTATGATCAAAATTAAACACGCCATCCCATACTTCTGGCGGTGGGTTTTGACGAAAATGGGCAATTCGTTGCGCATAAATGACGTAAATCAATGCCTTAGGATAAGCTTTCTGCAAATTCAAAAATTGTAGCTCAGCGGAATCCCAGTTTTTAGCGCGATAGAGCTTCACTGCCTCGCGATAAAACTTAAGCTCATCTTTAATCGATTTGTCTTCCATACCTAACTCGCATATTGGCTCATAAATGGCTACTGGCTGCTCCTTGCCTTTAACGCGCACTATGTCTAACTCGCGGTATAAATACTCTGGAACACGATTTTTAATAGACTCGCTCACAATAATATGTACGCCATAAATCCGTGTTAGCGCCTCCAGCCTTGCTCCTACGTTCACCGCATCTCCCATTACCGTGTACGCCATACGAAAACTAGAGCCCATATTACCAACAGTCATCATGCCACTATTAAGACCTATACCTATATCAACTGCTGGCCAACCTTTTTCGGCAAAACTTACATTCATTGGCTTTAAAGCTTCAATCATTTTCATGGCGGCTTGCAATGCGTGTTTAGGGTGCTCTGGGTCACTTAACGGTGCGCCCCAAAATGCCATCACAGCATCGCCCATGTATTTATCAATCGTACCGCGGTGTTGATGTATCACTTGTGTCATAGGCGATAGTAATTCATTCATCAACTGGCTGAGTTGCTTTGGGTCTAAGCCTTCAGCAATCGAAGTAAAGCCGCGCACATCTGAAAATAATACGGTTAAATCGCGACTTTCGCCCTCTAAGTTAAACGCTTCTGGATCTTTAGCCATTTCATCCACTAATTCAGGTGGTACATATTGCCCAAATAGACCAGCTAACTGGCGTTTACCACGGCTTTCTACAAAAAATCCGTACGACATATTGACAAAATAAATGCTGATAATCATCAATAAAATAGATGAAAGCGGTAAGACTAAATTACCAAATTGCCAGATTGCCAAATTACCTAGCGTCATTACAACAATACCGCCAATAGTGACTAAAGTTGCCACTAGCGGAGAAAGCACTGGTATATATAAGGCTAACAATACACCCAATATAATGAGCAATAGCACCTCAGCCCCCATAGTGTAGGCAGGCCGTTCTTTGATATTTTGATCTAGAATACCTGCAATCACATTGGCATGAATCTCAACCCCTGCGTAGATATTTTGTACTGGTGTCGCGCGTAAATCCATTAAGCCAGGCGCGGTAGTGCCAACTAGCACAATCTTATTTTTGAGCGCATCAACTGGCACTTTGCCATTTAAAACATCTGTCGCTGAAACATAATTAAAGCTACCCTGGCGGCCACGGTAGGGAATCAATGCTGCTACATCACGATCAACAGGAATATATCTAGTGCCTAGTTTTAACCACTCAAGCCCTGCATATTTTTTACTTACACCTAAACCCTCAGCAAAACCTGCCTCCAATCTGGGCGAGTTAATGGCTAGTCTTGCTACTGCAATAGAAAGGGCCTCATAGTAGTTACCGCCAAACTCAACCAACATTGGCACTTTGCGCGAAATACCGTCATTATCAGGCTGTGGGTTGAAGTGTCCTGCACTGGCAGCGCTTTTTTGCAGTAAATCAAGATTGCCACCAAAGCCCTGCGCGCGCATGAAATCAATACTTTTGCCTTTAAAATTACCATCAATAAAAGAAGCATCTGGCAATACACCAGTATTACTATTTTGCTCTGTATTACCTTGCCTAAAATAATAGCCCAGCACTACTTTACGATTTTTAAGTGCGTTCGCAAAAGTTTGGTCGTAATCTAACTTAGGCTTTAAATCATTGATAATTTGCTGAAAGTTTGCATCATCTACTAGATAGTTTTTTTGAATACGCTCTAAATTTTTAAGACCTGAACTCTCGTCTTTTTCAGCAAAAACCACGTCAAAACCTAGCACATTGATTTTGTACTCGTCAAATAACTGGTCAACCAAGGTAGCCAGCTTGTTTCTGCTCCAAGGCCAGCGTCCTTGTTCTGCAAGACTTTTTTCATCTATATCAACAATCACGATACGTTCATCAACTGTATCTGACTTGAGCCAGTTTAAACGCATATCGTAGCTGAAGTTTTCTAGCCCCTTGATAAACTCAAACTCGAACGCTCCAGTGGCGTTCAACAAAAAAAACAACAAAATACATAAACTAATGACCACTCTTGCGGCATGATCTTTTAAATTTTTTAGAAATTCCATGGCGATTTTTAGTGGACCTTAATAATGGCAAAGTCTAGTTTAAGTGATTGATTTATGTTGTAAATTTTTAATCAGCATATCTTAAAACATGCGTTTATAATAGCCCTAATATAGACTTTAATTGTGCGTAATATTCACCAACACTTTTAGCAAATAATACCTAACAATATGAATAAATTAGAAAAAATTACACTAGACTCCAAAGACACTGCACGATACTGCATTATCTGGCTACATGGTCTTGGTGCTGACGGTAACGACTTTGTAGCAATTGCAGAACAGTTAAATTTACCCAACACGCGCTATGTTTTTCCACATGCGCCATACCGTAAAGTAACAGCCAATAATGGCTATGAAATGCGTGCTTGGTACGATATTTTTGGCTTTGGTGGCGCAAGTGCACAAGATGAACTTGGTATACGCGAAATGCAAAACCAAATTAACGCATTGATTACAGAAGAAATTGCGCTTGGCTTTACCAGCGAAAATATTGTGCTGGCAGGATTTTCACAAGGAGGCGCCATGGCTTTGCATACCGCAGTGCGTTACCAGCAAAAACTTGCCGGTGTATTGGCGCTATCAACTTATTTACCGCTTAAAGACGCGTTAGCTAGTGATGCAAGTAAAGAAAATCAACTTACACCGATTTTTATGGTGCATGGCAGCGCAGATAACATTATTAGCTTAGAAACTGCGGAGTTATCGAAAGATAAGCTGCTTTTAAACGATTTTAATGTAGATTGGCGTGTTTACCCGATGGCTCACAGCGTATGTGAAGCTGAAATAAACGATATTCGCACGTTTTTAGTGCGGGTTTTAGCTATTAAAAACGCGTAAAATAGATCTTATGAAAAAATCTACACCTATTGAAAATATCGACTTAAGTAATATGCGCTTTGAATTAGCAACGCGAGAGCTTGAAGAAATTGTTACAAATATGGAAAGCGGGAAATTAAGCTTAGAAGACTCGATTCAAGCTTATGAACGCGGTGCGGCATTATTAGCGCATTGCCAAGCAACACTTACTAACGCTGAACAGAAAATTCAATTATTAAATGCTGCTAACCAACTAGAAGATTATATTTCTCGTGATGAATGATGTAAAAAGTCTGCCTTTTGAGGTGTGGCAGCAAGCAGTTGCAACGCGTATTGAAAACTTTTTAGCGAGCAAAATGCCAGCCGAATCAGTTAGCCCAACGCGTTTGCACAGCGCAATGCGCTACAGCACACTTGGTGGTGGCAAACGCGTTCGCGCTTTATTGGCACATGCAGCTGGCGAGTTTTGCGGGGCAAATGCTCATGACGTTGACTACGCAGCAGCAGCCGTTGAGCTGATACATGCTTACTCATTGGTGCATGACGATATGCCGTGCATGGATGACGATGACATACGACGCGGCAAGCCAAGCTGCCATCAACAATATGACGATGCGACTGCATTATTGGTAGGTGACGCACTGCAAAGCTTAGCGTTTGAATTATTAGCTAAAACGCCATTAAACAACGCAAAACAAGTGGTCAATATGTTACAAATACTGGCTGTTGCCAGCGGCTCAGCTGGTATGGCGGGTGGCCAAGCCATCGATTTAGCCAGTGTTGGCCTTAGCTTGAACCAAGGTGAATTAGCACACATGCACGCGCTTAAAACTGGTGCGCTGATTCAGGCGGCTAGTTTGTTAGGCGCGCACTGTGTAGAGCAAAGTAGTGACTCAGCCAAAATAACTGCAGTAACACAATACGCGCAACATATCGGTTTGGCGTTTCAAGTGGTCGATGATATTTTAGACGCAGAAGCTGATTCATTCACGCTGGGTAAAACAGCTGGCAAAGATGCTGATAATGGCAAACCAACTTATGTCACTATTTTAGGCTTAACGGCGGCTAAACAATTTGCAAAAATGCAGTATGAAGCAGCACTGGCTCCACTCAACTCTTACGGCAATACAGCGATTCGATTAACTCAGCTCGCACAATTTATTACCAAGCGCAACTTTTAGAACAATATTTATTTAGCATTGAAAACAATGACCTACCCTCTTTTAGACACTATCAATTACCCGCAAGATTTAAGACAGCTTGACCGTGACCAACTACACGAGCTAGCGAAGCAATTACGTACTTTTATTATTGATTCTGTTGCAAAAACAGGCGGCCATTTAGCCTCTAATTTAGGCGTGGTTGAGCTCACTATCGCGCTACATTATGTATTTAATACGCCTGACGATAGGCTGGTTTGGGATGTTGGCCATCAAACTTACCCGCATAAAGTGTTAACAGGTCGCCGTGATCAATTTGCTGGCTTGCGCCAACAACACGGCATTGCAGGATTCCCGCGTCGCTCTGAAAGTATTTACGATTGTTTTGGTGCAGGCCACTCTAGCACCAGTATTTCCGCTGCACTCGGCATGGCGATTGCCGCCCAACAACTTGGGCTTGAGCGCCGCGCAGTGGCGATTATTGGTGATGGCGCAATGACCGCTGGTATGGCGTTTGAAGCACTGAATAATGCAGGAGCAATGGATGCGAATTTGTTGGTTGTGTTAAACGACAACGATATGAGCATTTCAAACAATGTAGGTGCGCTGAATAATTATTTAGCCAAATTACTCTCTGGTAAGTTGTACGACACGGTGCGCCGTAGCGGTAAAAAAGTACTTGAAATTGTGCCACCTGTGAAAGAGTTCGCCAAACGCGCTGAAGAACACGCTAAAGGCATGGTGACGCCAGGTACTTTATTTGAAGAGTTTGGGTTTAATTATATTGGCCCAATTGATGGCCACGATATTAACGTGCTTGTGGACACGCTCAACAATATTAAACAGCTTAAAGGCCCGCAGTTTTTACATATTGTGACGCAAAAAGGTAAAGGCTATAGCTTTGCTGAAGACAACCCTAACAAATTTCATGGTGTTGGCAAATTTGATAGCGCAAATGGCTTATTTACTGCCTCAACCGCCAAAAAAACTTACACGCAAGTATTTAGCGATTGGTTGGTTGATACTGCTAGGCAAGACAAAAAATTGATTGCTATAACACCTGCCATGTGTGACGGCAGCGGTTTAAATGCTTTTGCAGAAGCTTACCCAGAACGCTATTTTGATGTAGGTATTGCCGAGCAACATGCGCTTACTTTTGCAGCAGGGTTGGCTTGCGATGGTTTAAAACCAGTAGTCGCTATTTACAGCACGTTTTTACAGCGCGCTTACGACCAATTGATACATGATATTGCCCTGCAAGATTGCGATGTATTACTAGCGATTGACCGCGCAGGCCTTGTAGGCGCTGATGGCCCAACACACGCTGGCAGCTTTGATTTAAGCTTTTTACGCTGTATACCTAATATTGTAATCATGGCACCAAGTGATGAAAACGAATGCCGCAAAATGCTCACGACAGGCTACCAACACAAAGGTTTAGCGGCTGTGCGCTACCCGCGGGGTGGTGGCAACAACGCACATATTGAAAGCGATTTAACCACGCTAGAAATTGGTCGTGGTGAAATAAAATTGCAAGCGACAACTCAAACAAATGGCTTAACAGTTGCTATTTTAGTGTTTGGCAGCATGCTTGTGCCTGCCCTACAAGCAGCTAATATTGCTGGTTATACAGTAGCCGATATGCGTTTTATTAAGCCGCTAGATATTGACTTAGTAAAACAGCTCGCCAATAGCCATGATGTGATCGTCACTATAGAAGAAAATGCATTGATGGGAGGCGCTGGAAGTGCAGTTTTAGAGGCCATGCAAGCAAACAATTTGCACAATCCAACACTCTGCTTAGGTTTGCCAGACCACTTTATTGAGCACGGTAACCACGAAGCGATGTTAGCCGCCTGTGGCTTAAATGCACAAGGCATAATCGATAGCATCCGTTTTAAATGCGCGCTTTAACTCAATTCATCTAATTAACTAATCACATCGTTAGATTTTTTTGTATGCATTTTCAACTTGAAGCGATTAAACTAATCGTTATAAATTGCATCATATAAATACCAAAATTTAAAACCTAGGAATTAACCCCGCATGAGCGAAACTATACTGCACGACGAAGCCAGCCAAATACTAGATGACACACAAAACTCACCCGATGTGCGGCACCTAGACATCAACAAAGTCGGTATTAAATCAATACGCCACCCTGTTATTGTCAAAGACAAAACAGGTGGTGAGCAGAGCACAGTTGCGATGTTTGATATGTATGTGCACCTGCCACACAACTTCAAAGGCACGCACATGTCGCGCTTCGTAGAAATTTTAAATACTAACGAAAAAGCTATCTCAATTGACTCTTTTGAAAGTATTTTGCGCCAAATGGTCTCGCGCTTAGAAGCACAATCAGGCTATGTTGAAATGCGTTTTCCATATTTTGTGAATAAAGCCGCACCAGTCTCAGGCGTCAAAAGCTTGCTAGATTACGATGTTACGTTTATTGGTGAAATTAACCATGGTAAATACGATATCACTGTAAAAGTATTAGTGCCGGTCACTAGCCTTTGCCCATGCAGCAAAAAAATATCTGAATACGGTGCACATAATCAACGCAGCCATGTCACCGTAACTGCTTTAATTAACGACTTTATTTGGGTAGAAGACTTGATCAGTATGGTTGAAAGCCAAGCCAGCTGTGAGCTTTATGGACTGTTAAAACGCCCAGATGAAAAATATGTGACCGAGCGTGCGTATGACAACCCAAAATTTGTTGAAGATATGGTTCGCGATGTTGCTACACAATTAAATAATGAAAAACGTATCGATAAATTTACTGTTGAATCAGAGAACTTTGAGAGTATCCATAATCACAGTGCGTACGCTTTGATTGAGAACGATAAACGGATTAAACACTAAATATCTAAATTTTCATGCAATAAAAAAGCGGCTTACAGCCGCTTTTTTATTGCATGCTTGACACTAATATTTTTTAGTCAGCGTCATTGAACTGCCATCATTTTTCATGCTTAATCGATTAAGCGCACTCATGCCAAATAATACAACAGGCGGCGAACCACCTTCTAGCACCATGCCGTCCACATCGCTTAGGCTTAAATTGCCCATTTTAATATTATTAATACTCACCCTGTAGGCAACCACCTCACCGTTAGCGGTTGAAACGCGGGTCATTTGTCCAAGCTTATAATTTATACCTGCATATTGAGCGTCGCCACTATTCATGGCAACAGAAGTCGCACCTGTATCCACCATAAATTTAAGTGCTTTACCGTTAATTTGACCCTCAGATTCAAAATGACCAGCACCATTTAAGTAAAGCGTAACGGCGTTAGGGTTATTGCTTTGAGTATTAGTGCTAGCTACATTTGCAGCTTGCCCTAAGCCTAGTGCGCGCTGTTTACCTTCAACCAAAAAGTTCGCTTTTTGACTATTAGCACTTAATAGTTTAACGCCCTCAGGTGAAGTTTGCCCTGTCGATAAAGTTTGCGGCTTGCCATTATTCACAATCACCACAGCCTTGCCACCAAATAAACCAACTACGTTAATCTGAGTGGCCGCCTTGACTGATGTGCTTGCTAGTAAAAATATTGTAGGCAGGAGCAGCGCAAATGTTGATATAGACGGTTTTTTCAAGTTGATTCTCTTTCCAATTTAGTTATTATTTTCAACTGAATCTTGGCTTACTTTCAACCAAATGGCAACAATAAAGATACCGATCAATGGGTAACTTGCCGCCAGTAAAAACGTCGCTTGGCCACCGACATGTTGCATCATCAAACCACCCGTTACGCCACCAATTACACCGCCTACACCATAACCCATGGAGTTGTAAATAGCCTGCCCGCGTGCTTGGTGACGGCCTTTAAAGTAGTGCTCAATAATTTCAATAGAGCTTGCATGAAACGCGCCAAATGTCATGGCATGTAACGCTTGCACAAGCACAATTAGCCAAACATTATTTGGCTGTAAGCCGATGATACCAAAGCGTAAAACAGCTAATGTCAAACTTAAAATGATGATATTTTTAAGCGAAACTCGTGTGAGTATTTTCGGCATTATGATAAAAATACCAATTTCACACAGCACACCTATTGCCCAAAGTAGACCAATAATACTTTTGCTATAACCGTGCGACTCCATATAAATCGAAAAAAAGCTGTAATACACGCTATGCGCGCCAACCATGAGCACACTGGTAAACATGGTGGCTAGTACTGTGCGGTTTTTAAGTACCTGCCAAATCGAAAAATAGGCCTCTGTGTGCTTAACAGCTGCTGGCTCTGGAATACTAAACGTCAGTGCAAATAAAATAATTTGCAGGCCGAGTAACACCCATAACAACACTTCAACTGAATAATAATCGAGCAAAAGCCCTAGCGAAATAACAGCGACCACAAAACCAATCGAACCCCATAAGCGAATATGGCTGTAACTATGGCTGTCTGGCTGGCGGTAGCGCTTAATTAAGGCCAGTGTGCTAGATTCTAAAAGCGGTAAAGTTGAGCTTGTGAATAAGCTTAAAATCGCCATCACCATAAATAGCCAGGCAAAGCTGGTGCCAAAAAATACACCTACAAAACTCACCATACCCAAACCTGCTGTGAGCTTAATCCAAGCGGTTCGGCGCTGAGTGTGATCTGTTAACCAACCCCAAAAGCTTGGCGCAAATACACGGCTAAATTGAAAAAGTGAAAGTAATAAACCGATATCGGTGGGTGAAAAATGTAGCGATTTTAAATACAACCCCCAATACGGCACAAAGCCACCGACGAAAGCATAATAGATAAAATAAACGCTAGAGAGCCGTAAATACAGATTTTTCATATCGTCATTCCGTGCTTAACACGGAATCCAGCGACTTAATGACGCTAGATTTGTGGCGTATTAACAACTACATCTGCATTTTGCGCGCGGTGGCGTAGCGCATGGTCAATTAAAACCAGCGCCATCATCGCCTCGCAAATTGGTGTGGCACGCACGCCTACGCATGGATCATGGCGGCCTGTGGTTTTCATTAACGTCGCGTCGCCTTGCTTGTTAATTGAGTTGCGATCTTGTGGAATGCTTGACGTTGGCTTGAGTGCGATATGCGCAATAATTGGCTGCCCTGTTGAAATACCACCCAATACACCACCAGCGTGATTCGTCGCAAAACCAGTCGGCGTCAGCTCATCGGAATGCACACTGCCGCGCTGAGCAACGCTTGCAAAACCTGCGCCAATTTCCACGCCTTTTACCGCGTTAATACTCATCATGGCATAGGCGATTTCAGCGTCTAGCCTGTCGTATACTGGCTCGCCCCAACCTACTGGCGCGCCCTCTACTACCACCGTAATACGCGCGCCAACTGAATCACGCTCGGCACGCACTTTATCTAAATAAGCTTCTAACTCTGGCAAAACAGTTTGGTTTGGTGAAAAAAATGGGTTCTCATTCACATGCTCCCAAGCCTCAAACGGAATCTGCATCTCGCCTAACTGGCTCATGCAGCCGCGCACGGTGACGCCATAACGCTCAAATAACCATTTTTTCGCAATCGCCCCAGCAGCCACGCGCACGGCCGTTTCACGCGCGCTTGAGCGCCCACCACCACGCGGGTCGCGTATGCCGTATTTATGCCAGTAGGTGTAGTCTGCGTGTCCTGGACGGAATGTCTCAGCAATATTGCCGTAATCTTGTGAGCGTTGGTCAGTGTTGCGGATGATAAAACCAATCGGTGCACCCGTTGTTTTACCCTCATAAACACCTGATAATATTTCAACCGCGTCGTCTTCTTTACGCTGTGTTACATGGCGCGATGTACCAGGTTTGCGGCGATCTAAATCAATCTGTAAATCTTCTGCGCTCAATCTTAAGCCTGGCGGACAGCCGTCAACCACGCCACCAATAGCCGCACCGTGTGATTCTCCAAATGAAGTAAGCGTAAATAAAGTGCCAATCGTGTTGCCAGACATAAGTTGATCTTTTAAAAATTTTTTAAATTTTAACATATTCAAGCTTGCATTAAGCTTGGCACATGAGTTTTAGGCAGCACTTAAAGCATATTAACGCTCAGATACTTATAATTTGTATAGCCAGTACTCTCTAAAAATCAAACTTTAAACGCAGGGTATTGCGGCAGCTATATCACAAGCGCTGTGATATAGATCACTAAGCTTTGGGAGTCAATTTTTAAATACTAGTTTTTAAGGCCTTGAATCCAGTTGGTATAAACCACTCTGGCTACTTTATTCAGAAAAAAGCAGTGCAAACTCAAGTCTTTTTGCATCACATTAGCTTGCTGCACGCCTTTGCTATTGCCTGAACTTGCCAACTCCGCCTCACCCTCTTCGCACCATTTTTTTACCATTTCAGCAGTCATTTCAAGGTGCGTCTGTAGTGCCAAATGTTTACCCATACTCCAAGCTTGGTTTTCACAATAAGCGCTGCTAAGTAGCTGCACCGCTCCTGCTGGCAAACTGAATGTTTCGCCATGCCAGTGAAATGCGTTAAACCGCTTAGTATCATTAAACCAATTTTGCGCAACTGCATTTTCGCTTACGCTAACCTCACCCCAGCCTATTTCTTTTATTGGGTTTTGCGTAACCACGCCACCCAACGCTTTGGTCATTAACTGCCCACCTAAGCAATGCCCCAGTAGCGGGATATTTAATGTGTGAGCTTCGCAAATTAAGCTTAATAAAGGTGCAATCCAGGGCAAATCGTCATTCACACTCATCGGCCCACCCATCAAAACCACACCACTATAGCCCGCAATACTGGTAGGTAGCGGCTCATTTTCATCTATTTTATGCAGCTGCCAAACAAGACCTTGTTCAGATAAAAAGTCACCCAAATAACCCGCACCCTCATGCGCCACTTGGCGAAAAATAATAATTGGCTTCATGTTTAAAGTACCCTAAATTGACCTGTTGCTAAATCATCTATCGTGTATGCACCAATTGCATAACGCACTAAGCGAAGCGTTGGAAAGCCAATTTTAGCCGTCATACGCCGTACTTGGCGGTTTTTACCCTCACTAATCTGAATTTCTAACCAACTAGTAGGTATCGCCTTACGCTCCCGTATTGGCGGGTTTCTTGGCCAAATATCTGGCGCATTGATTAAGCGCACTTGTGCTGGTTGCGTTACAAAATCTCCTAAATCAACACCCGCTTTTAATGGCTCCAAATCAGTGTCAGTGGGCGCGCCTTCAACTTGAGCCCAATAAATTTTCATTTGTTTACCCTTTGGGTGGCTTAAACGATGTTGTAACGCCCCATCATCGGTTAAAATAAGTAAGCCTTCGCTATCCGTATCAAGCCTGCCTGCTGCATAAACTTGCGGGATATTGATAAAGTCTTTTAATGTGGGATGCTTTTTGCTTGGGTCTGGATGATCATGCGGACTAAATTGGCATACGACATTAAAAGGTTTGTTGAATAAAATAAGCATTTATTAAGTTTATATTTTTAGGAAATTATCATGGTAGCAAAAGTAGCTTCGAAAATAGTGATTCCCGCAGGTGAAAAAATCACCGTCAATGCGGACAACACACTCAACGTGCCGAACCATCCTATTATTCCATTTATTGAGGGTGATGGCATTGGTGCAGATATTACGCCACCCATGATTAAAGTGGTAGATGCCGCCGTGAATAAGGCCTACGGCGGTGAGCGTAAAATAGCTTGGATGGAAGTATACGCAGGCGAAAAATCAACCAAAATTTACGAAAAAGACACTTGGCTTTCAGACGAAACCTTAAAAGTTTTGCGCGATTACGTAATTTCAATTAAAGGCCCACTGACAACCCCAGTAGGTGGTGGCATACGCTCTTTAAACGTTACTTTGCGCCAAGAGCTTGATTTATATGTATGTTTGCGCCCTATTCAATATTTTACAGGTGTGCCTAGCCCAGTTAAACACCCAGAAAAAACGGATATGGTGATTTTCCGTGAAAATACTGAAGACATTTATGCAGGTATTGAGTGGGCAGCTGACTCAGACGAAGTTAAAAAAGTGATCGCATTTTTAAGCGATATGGGCATGCGTAAAAAAATTCGCTTTCCTGAAAGCTCAGCTATCGGCATCAAACCTGTTTCACGCGATGGCAGCAAGCGCCTAGTGCGCAAAGCTATTCAATACGCCATTGATAACAACCGTAAATCAGTCACTATTACGCACAAAGGTAATATTATGAAATACACCGAAGGTGGTTTCAGAGACTGGGGTTATGAGCTTGCTAAAGAAGAGTTTGGCGCAGTAGAAATAGATGGCGGTCCATGGTGCGCTATTCCTGCAACTAAAGACATGCCGAACGGCATCATCATTAAAGACTGTATTGCTGACGCGTTTTTGCAAGAAATCTTATTACATCCACAAGATTATGATGTAGTAACCGCACTCAATCTAAACGGTGACTACATGAGTGATGCACTTGCAGCGCAAGTAGGTGGCATAGGTATCGCACCAGGTGCTAATTTAAGTGACACTGTCGCGATGTTTGAAGCTACGCATGGTACAGCTCCTAAAATTGCAGGTAAAGATTTAGCAAACCCCAGCTCAATTATTTTATCTGCAGAAATGATGCTACGTCACATGGGTTGGGTAGAAGCAGCTGATTTAGTTCTTAAAGGTGTGGCAGCAGCCATTATTTCAAAACGCGTAACTGGTGACTTTGCTAGCGAAATGGAAAACGCCACTCAAGTTGGTACCGCACAATTTGGTAATGAGATTATTGCCAATATGTAATCTTCAAATAAGTAATCAACAGCTTAGTTTTAATTTTTATAATAGCGCTACAAAAGAAGAGATTGCTTTTGTAGCGCTATTTTTTATAACAACAGATAAAAGTACGCATGTTTATGTAATGCGTTCGAATCTGACATATTTAAGATTTTGTAATTTTGTAATTTTTGTGCATAAAAAAAGGCTCGCAATTGCGAGCCTTTTCTTGTTTCAAATCAATTAGCTATTAAGCCTTTTGAATATTTGAAGCTTGTTTACCTTTTGGGCCTTCAGTTACGTCAAAGCTTACGCGTTGACCTTCTTTAAGACTTTTATAGCCAGCTTCAACAATTGCTGAAAAGTGTGCAAACAAATCGTCGCCACCATCATCAGGGGTAATGAAACCAAAACCTTTAGAATCATTAAACCATTTTACGGTACCTAGTGCCATTTTTACTTCCTTATTTCATCATACGGGAGGCATCCCAAAAAAGTTTGTACTTCAAAAACGTTGAGTCGGAACTAATTGCTCAGTGCTGGCTACTATATTTCTTAAATGCAAACGCCTAACTTATCTTTTTACGTGTGTTGAGCAAGTAAGTCAAGCACTTTTTAACACCATGTAATAAAATGTCAAAAATAGTTTAAACTTCGGTTAGTGCTTGGTTTATACGTTTTTTTAGGTAAACTACAATTAAATCGTTCACAATATTGACATCAATTAAATCTTCTATCATTATGATTTTATTTACATTTAATTGAGTTTTTGTTGATGACTAAGCAGGCAAATCAAATAGGTAACTAATGTCTACAGCCACACCGACCTCTACGCTAAACGGGCTTGCACGTATTATGGTGCAAGAAAAACTGTTATTAGAAACAGATGCAACTAACATACAAACTCAAGCGGTTGCGCAAAAGAACTCGTTTGTGGCGCAGCTAGTTGCTAGCCGTAAGCTTTCTGCATTAAAAATCGCTGAAGTTGCTTCTCATGCGTTTGGTTTACCCTTAATGGATTTAGATGCCATTAACGTAGACTATTTAACGGTGAAAAGCATTGATGGCAAAATCATGCAGAGTAGTCGTTTAATACCGCTTAAAGAGCGTGGCAATGTGCTGCACGTCGCTATATCAGACCCAACCAATATTACTGCATTAAATGCCGCACAGTTTCAATCTGGCATGACTTTATCGCCAGTGATTGTTGAAGACGACAAACTCGGCCGACTCATAGAGAAATTAGTTGCCGCGTCTGATACTAATTTATCAAACATGAGTTTAGATCATGAGTTTGATTTAGATACGATTGGCGGTGATGCGCCAGCAGCTGAGGTCAACACTCAAGAAGTTGATGATGCGCCTGTTGTTAAATTTATTCAAAAAATATTGCTGGACGCCATTAACCTAGGTGCGTCAGATATTCATTTTGAGCCTTACGAGAAGTTTTATCGTATTCGCTATCGTGTTGACGGTATTCTCAAAGATGTATCGCAACCACCATTGGCAATTAAAGACAAAATTGCGTCACGTATTAAAGTGATTTCCAGTATGGATATTTCTGAAAAACGTATTCCGCAAGATGGTCGCATGAAATTGCTTTTATCTAAAAGTCGTGCAATCGATTTTCGGGTGAGTACTCTACCGCTGATCAATGGCGAAAAGATTGTAATGCGAATTTTAGACCCTACCAGCGCTACGCTAGGTATTGAGGCATTGGGTTATGAACCTATTCAAAAAGACCGCTTGCTAGCTGCTGTAAGCCGCCCTTATGGCTTGGTGCTGGTAACAGGCCCAACTGGTTCGGGTAAAACAGTTTCGCTCTACACTTGCTTGAATATTTTAAATAACCCTGGGGTCAATATTGCCACTGCAGAAGACCCGTGTGAAATACCTTTGGCAGGCATTAACCAAGTTAACGTAAACGATAAACAAGGTCTTACTTTTGCGGCTGCATTAAAGTCATTCTTAAGACAAGATCCTGACATTATTATGATCGGTGAAATTCGCGATCTTGAAACAGCTGATATGGCTATTAAAGCCGCATCTACAGGTCACATGGTACTTTCAACTCTGCACACAAATGATGCGCCGTCCACACTCACTCGCTTATTAAATATGGGTGTTGCACCTTTTAATATTGCGTCTGCTGTTTCGCTGATTACTGCACAGCGCTTAGCGCGTAGGCTTTGTAAAAACTGTAAAGTGCCACTCAAACTACCAAAAGAAGCATTACTAGGTATTGGTTTTTTAGATGATGATTTTAAAACAGATTGGCAATTATATGGCCCAAAAGAAGGCGGTTGCGAGCTGTGTAATGAAGGCTATAAAGGTCGAGTAGGTATTTATCAAGTGATGCCGATATCTGACGCGATGAGTCGTATTATTATGACCAGCGGTAACGCAATTGATATCGCCGACCAAGCTACAAAAGAAGGTGTAGATGATTTGCGTCGCTCAGGTTTAGTAAAAGTCATGCAAGGGCTTACCTCGATTGAAGAAGTATTAGCATGCACTAACGAATAACTCAAAACAGCTTTTTTATAAAAGCTTAATCACAAAAAGCAAGTGGAACAGCAAAACCAAGTTTAGTATCAAAAACAAGTAAAGCACCAAAAACAAGCAAGCTTTAGCTTAAGGAAACATGATGGCATCAGCTGGAAAAACCAAAGAAATAACCTTTTTTTGGGAGGGTACAGACAAAAAAGGTAAATATATCAAAGGCGAAATGAAAGCTCAGGGTGAGTCATTCGTCAACGCCACGTTGCGTCGCCAAGGTATTAAAGTTGCTAAAATCAAAAAAGAAAGCATGTTTGGCGCAAAAGGTAAAGTCAGCGATAAAGATGTCACTTTGTTTACCAGACAACTTGCCACTATGATGAAAGCTGGCGTTCCTTTGTTACAAGCGTTTGATATTGTTGGTAAAGGTCATAATAACCCGGCTGTTTCAAAGTTATTAGGTGATGTAAAAGCAGATGTAGAAACAGGTAGTAGCTTAAGTGCAGCATTTAGAAAATACCCTCTACATTTTGATGCGCTATTTTGCAACCTTGTGGGTGCGGGCGAGCAAGCAGGTATTTTAGACTCGCTACTGGATCGTCTTGCAACCTATAAAGAAAAAATACAAGCGATTAAAAGTAAAATTAAATCAGCGCTTTTTTACCCTGTTTCTATTATCGTGGTCGCATTTGTGATTACTGCGGTAATCATGATTTTTGTGATTCCTGCATTTAAAGAGTTATTTGAAGGGTTTGGTGCAGACTTACCTGCACCAACTTTAATTGTAATGGCAATATCAGACTTTTTTGTGAACTGGTGGTGGGCTATATTTGGTTCTATTGGTTTTGGATTATGGTTCTTTTTATACACATGGAAACGTTCGTTAGCCATGCAAAGCACTATGGATCGGTTATTCTTAAAAATACCAGTCTTTGGTGAGTTGATTCGTAAAGCAACGATTGCGCGCTTTGCACGTACTTTGGCAACCATGTTTGCTGCTGGCGTACCTTTAGTAGAGGCGCTAGACTCAGTTGCAGGCGCATCAGGTAATCGTGTTTATTATGATGCAACCAAAAAAATCCAGAGCGAAATTAGTACAGGTACTAGCTTAACGGTCTCAATGCAAAATACAGAAGTTTTTCCTAATATGGTCTTACAAATGGTGGCAATTGGTGAGGAATCTGGCGCGCTAGATTCTATGCTATCTAAGGTAGCTGACTTTTATGAAGCAGAGGTTGACGACGCTGTGGATGCACTGGCAAGCTTAATGGAGCCAATTATTATGGTGGTACTGGGCACGTTAATTGGTGGCCTTGTGGTTGCCATGTATCTACCAATCTTCAAAATGGGCGAAGCCATTTAATATAAACCCATATGACTTAAGCCATAAAAAAAGCCGCAGCAATTGCGGCTTTTTTACATGTAAAGCTAAAATCTATTTTTTACTTGCAGCTCTTAAGCCCTCTTCAATATAGGCTGCAGGTTGAGCGCCAGTAATACGTTTACCATCACTGGTGAACATCGTAGGTGTGCTATTTGCACCGAGTGTTTCAGCGATAGCGGCGATTTTTTCAATAGGTGCTTCACATTTGGTATTACTGGTCATTGCTACGAGCTGGCCATTTAGATTCCAGTCTAGCCATGCTTTTGCGCGGTCTGGTGCGCACCAAATGGCGCGTGATTTATTGGCTGCATCTGGGTGTAATTGTGCAATAGGTAATAAAAACGTGTAAATAGTTATATTGTCAATTTGGCTCAACTCATTTTTCTCTAGCCTTTTGCAATACGGGCAATCAACGTCTGAAAAAACAGCTAATTTGCGGCTACCATCACCTTTTACGACTTTAATGGCCAAATCAAACGGTAGCTTTGCAAAATCTATACGGCTCAAGTCTTGTAGACGATCAGATGTAATATCACGCTTAGTTTTACTATCAACTAAATGACCTTCTGCAATGAGAAAGCTAAACTTTTCATCGGTGTACAGAATTTGTCCGCCCGCATATATTTCATACAAACCTGAATAAGTAGTCTTTTTGATACTATCGACTTTGACTTTAGGGTAGGCGGCTTCTATGGCTTTTTTTAGACTAACTTCATCTGCAAGCGCACTACTTAAAGTACTTAGCGCTAGCGTTAGGCCTACAGCCATACTTAATAATTTTTTCATATTCATAACCTTAGGTAATTTTTTTAGGTGATTTTATTTTAGGAGTTACTTGGATTTAATGATTTATATTCGATTTTAATAACGATACTTAGTTATTTAACATAAGCTGCATGAGCTTATGTTTAAGTGGCTCTTGCTTTTGCAGCCAAGCAAAGCCGAGATTTCTACTTTTTTTGGTGAGTGTAGAATCACTGGCAAATAGTTTATGTAGGCCATGAGTTAAAGAACGCATAGCCAGTATATCGGGCTGACGCGCACGCGCAAAATGCTGCAACGTGCGAAGAGTGTCAATGTATTTTGGTGCTGCTTTAAATGTATTGACTAGCGCGATTACATCTCTAAAACCTAAATTAACGCCTTGTCCTGCGAGCGGGTGTATGGTATGCGCTGCATCACCAATTAAAATCAATCGGTCTGCTACTAAACGATCAGCCTGTTGAGTTTGCAAGGGGTATGATTTAGCGGCAGTGAGTAATTGCAAATCACCCAGCGTATTTTCAGATGCGCAAATGATCTCGCTGGCAAGCTCTGTGGCCGTTAAGCTCAATAAGTAATCAGCATGCTGGTTATTAGTAGACCACACCATAGATACGGCCTGATTAGGTAGTGGCAGCAGTGCGAGTACGCTACCACCTTTGAACCACTGCCGTGCAATATTATTGTGTGGTTGCGTGGTCTTAAAGTTTGCAACCACGCCTTGCTGTGCGTAATCATGCAAAGTTACATGAATATTTGCATTTTTTCGTACCCATGACTCTGCGCCGTCTGCCGCTATCACCAGCTTAGTTTGCAATGCCGCAAAGTCACCTTGCACAATAGCCGCATCGGCTGTGTAGTCAATAGAATCAACTTTAGCCGTTAACCGTTGAATGTCTAGCGTATCTAGTGTTTGATATAAGGCGCTTAGCAGCTGATTACTTTCAATAATCGTGCCTAAATTGAGCGCGTTTGCTTTAAATGCATCTAGCTGTATTTCATTGCCGGTATCTGACCAAATCTGCATTTTTTCTATTGCCTGCGCACGGCTTTGGTCATAATTTTTCCACACATTTAAGCGGCTTAACCACGCAATATTAGCGCTACTAAGTGCATAAATACGGCTATCTAATGGCAATGCACTCGCTGGGCTTATGCCAAAATCCATCGGTTTGGCATCAATAATGGCAACTCTTAAACCAAGCTGGTGCAAGGCAATGGCGCAGCTAGCACCAACTAAACTGGCACCTATAATCACTACATCACTGGTTCTAGGTTGACTCATTTATTTACCGTAACTCATTTTGTTAACAATAAAATTTTTAATCGGCTTGACCATTTCTAAAACACCTAATGCAGAGCCACGAATGGGTGAAAACCCTAAAATATCGTTTGAAAATATATTCACCAAAAAGTCTGTAAATAACACGCCGCCTTTGGTGTCGCGCGCGCGAGTTTTGGCATAGGCGTTTAGCATCGCCTTACTACCTAGGTCAGCTTGTTTGGTTTCTGCAATCGTTTCAGCTAAATTCCAGGCATCGCGCAGCCCAATATTGAAGCCCTGCCCA
This sequence comes from Methylophilaceae bacterium, assembly GCA_031385945.1. Lineage (GTDB taxonomy): Bacteria > Pseudomonadota > Gammaproteobacteria > Burkholderiales > Methylophilaceae > JANNBX01. The sequence continues at coordinate 21,747 of JANNBX010000033.1, forward strand.
GCCACTGGATGCATGGTTTGCGCGGCGTTGCCGATAATTACCAAATGTTCTGTGTCGTTAGTTTTGATGGTGGAAAGTTTAAGCGGAAAACTCATGCGCTTACCTACACTTAAAAACTGCCCTACACGGTCGCCAAAGCTTTCATGTAAGCGCTGCAAAAATGTTGCATCATCAAGCGCAAGTAACGGTTCAATTGACGCTTTTTCGCCGGTCCAAACGAGTGAAAAATCTCGCTCGCCGTTGGGTAACAAAGCCATAGGCCCTGTAGGCGTAAAGCGTTCATAAGCAATATTGTGATGCGGCAACTGCGCTGAAACTTTAGTCACCAGCGCATCATGTCCATACTCTTTAGTTTCGCGCGTAATGCCAGCGATGTCTTGCAAACTGCGGCCACCATCAGCGACTACAACTAATGATGCTTGATAATGTTGCGACTGTTCATTTTGCAAAACGCTTACATTCGCATGGTGTTCAGTTAAAGCGATATACTCAACAGTAGCATCATTTATCAGCGTGATTTGGCTAGCATCCGCCATGTGCTTATCTAGCGCCTCACTCAAGGCACCGTAGCTGAGTACGTAGCCAAGCGCCTCCATATTGTGGTCACTAGCATTGAGCTTACTGCGGCCTAAACTGCCACGCTGCGAAATATGAATGGTGTTAATCGCAGTTGCTTTAGCACTTAATGCATCCCAAACACCTAATTTTTGCAAAATGAGTTTGCTGCCATTTGAGAGCGCTAAAGCGCGTCCATCTGGATAAGCGGCACCTTTAGGTCTTGCTTCTAACATGGTGACTGGGATATTTCTTGCGCTTAATGCTAAGGCTAATACACTACCAACCGGCCCACCTCCAGCAATAACAATCTGACTACTCATAACTGAGCTTTCAATTGGTACAACATTTCAAGCGCTTGTTTTGGGGTGAGGTCATCTGGCTGCATGCTTTCTAAGGCAGCAATCACTGGATGAAGTTCTATTTCAGCTGCAACCCTCTCAACAGATATATGCGTGGCTGCAAATAAATCTGTTTGGGCGATATTGTGACTAGCAATATGTTGCTGTTCCAGCTCAGCCAATTTACGTTTGGCATAATTCACAACCGTTTTGGGAATGCCCGCTAGTTGTGCTACTTGCAAACCGTAACTCTGGTTTGCAGCACCCTCTTCAACCGCATGTAAAAACACGATACCTTTACCCTGTTTAGTATCCCGCTCAACTGCATCTAAATGCACGTTTGCCGCCTGCTTATAGTCGTCCGCTATGCGCACCAGCTCAAAATAATGCGTGGCAAATAATGTGAGTGATTTATTTTTATCGAGTAATTGTTTCGCCACTGCCCAAGCCAAACTCAAGCCATCAAAAGTGCTGGTGCCACGGCCAATTTCATCTAATAAAACTAGGCTTTTGTCCGTTGCATTGTGCAAAATATTCGCGGTTTCAGTCATTTCTACCATAAAGGTTGACCTGCCCCCAGCAAGATCATCTGACGCGCCAATACGGGTGAAAATGCGGTCAATCTCGCCTATATTTGCTGCGCTGGCAGGCACAAAACAGCCCACATAAGCGAGTAAAACTATTAAGGCAGTTTGCCGCATGAAAGTTGATTTACCGCCCATATTCGGCCCTGTAATCAGTAGTAATTGGCGATAAGGATTCAGTTGCACATCGTTAGCGATAAATGGGCTGGTAATGCTTTCAACAACGGGGTGGCGACCTTTAGTGATCTGTATGCCTTCACCGCCAAAGTTGGGGGCAACGTAATCGAGCGCAACAGCACGCTCTGCAAAACAAGCCAATACATCTAAACCAGCCACTGCGCTGGCATTAGTTTGCAAAGCTACAATAGCTGGCTGCAAACCAAGTAGCACCTGCTCATACAACAATTTTTCACGCGCAAGAGCCCGTTCGTTGGCACTTAACACTTTATCTTCAAATACTTTTAACTCAGGTGTAATAAAGCGCTCTACATTTTTAAGTGTTTGGCGGCGGCGATATTCTGGCGGTGCGTTTTCAGCTTGAGTGCGGCTCATTTCGATGTAAAAACCATGCACGCTATTGTATTCAACTTTGAGGTTGGTTAAGCCTGTGCGGGCTTTTTCGGCAATTTCATATTGCAATAAAAAGTCACCATGGTTGGTTTGCAAAGCGCGTAATTCATCTAATTCAGCGTCAAAACCATCTGCAATCACACCACCCTCGCGCAACACGACAGATGGCTCTAATTGAATAGCCGATTGTAATAACTGCACGGCCTCAGTTGGCGGGCTCAAATGCTGATGTAGCTTGATGAGCAAAGGCGCACTGTGCGTCGAAAGCTTAGCTTGCAAAAGAGGCATCTGCTGCAAGCTGGCTAACAAGCCCGATAAATCACGTGGTCTGGCGGTTTTTAGCGCAATACGCGCGGCGATACGCTCAATATCACCCACAGTTTTTAAAACGGCTTGTAATGCTGAATAATCATCCGCCTGAATCAGCGCGGCAATTGCTTGATGGCGCGCTTGCACCAGCGCAACATTGCGTAAAGGATGATGCAACCAATGGCGCAATAAACGCGCGCCCATCGCCGTTTGCGTGGTGTTCAGCAGTGAATAAAGCGTAGGGCTCGCTTCACCCCTTAATGTCACATCAATCTCTAAATTACGGCGCGTGTTGGCGTCTAGCTGAATATACTGACTAGTTTGCTCAACAGTTAACCCCGTAATATGCGGCAATGCGGTGCGCTGAGTGTGCTTGATATAGGCCAACAACGCGCCTGCCGCGCCAATTGCCGCCGTTAAATCACTCGCGCCAAAACCATCTAAATCATAGGTATTAAATTGGCTGGTTAATGTTTTAAACGCAGAATCTGCGTCAAACTGCCAAGGTGCTACGCGCTTTTTTGCAGTTTTAATCTGCTCGATTTGGCTATTTTTAAAGTCTTCTGAGATTAAAATCTCAGCAGGACCAATACGCTCTAATTCACTAGATAAAAGCCCAATCGCGATTTCGCTTAAAATAAATTCGCCTGAAGCCAAGTTAATACGCGCCAAACCTAGCAAGCCGTCTTGCGCGTGAATGGCTAACAAAACATTGTTGCGCGTGTCGTCCAGCAAGGCTGCATCAGTTAGCGTGCCTGGCGTTAAAATGCGGGCAACGGCGCGCTCTACTGGGCCTTTAGAAGTGAGCGGGTTACCAATTTGCTCACAAATGGCGACGGCCTCACCTAACTTTGCAAGTTTGGCTAAATACTGCTCAGCTGCGTGATACGGCACACCGGCCATTTTGATTGGCTCGCCGTTGCTAGTGCCCCGCTGAGTGAGCGTGATGCCAAGCAGTTTGGATGCTTTAATGGCGTCATCAAAAAACAATTCGTAAAAGTCACCCATGCGATAGAACAACAGCATATCGGGGTGCTGCGCTTTTAACGCCAAATATTGGCGCATCATGGGTGTGTGCGTGCTTGCTACATCTTTACAGTTTACATCGTCCATGACTACTGGTTACCACTCTCAAGCATTTCAAGCGCATGTTGTTTTGTGGTTTCAGTAATAGCAACACCGCCCAACATGCGGGCGATTTCTAGCACGCGCTCTTCATGGTTTAACGCGCGAATATGGCTGGTGGTTTGGTTGTTGGTTTGCGTTTTAGAAACCTGTAAATGCTGCTTACCTTGGGCTGCCACTTGCGGCAAGTGAGTAATCACTAGCGCTTGGCGGCTTGCGCCTATTTGTTTTAATAATTGACCAACCACTTCAGCCACACCGCCGCCGATACCAACATCCACTTCATCAAATATCATGGTTGGCGTGTCGTTTAAGCTGGCAGTCGTCACCCGAATCGCTAAACTAATGCGGGACAATTCACCACCTGAAGCCACTTTGTTTAGTGGCCTTGCCTCAACACCTGCATGGCCAGCCACTAAAAATTCAATGCTTTCATTACCTTGTGCGCTCATATTTTGCGGCAGTAAACCGACCTTAAACTGCCCGCCAGCAAGTGACAAACGTTGCATTTCATGGGTGATTTTTGTGGCCATTTGCAAGGCTGCCGCTTTACGTTTAGCACTTAACTCTGTCGCAAAACTAGTATAAGTTTTAAGCGCTTCGGCTTCTAATTTTGCTAATGCACCGTCATCACTCATACTGGATAACGCATCCAAACGCGCTTGTTTTTCAGTCAACAATGCCTCAAGTTGCTCAGGCTGGGTGCGGTATTTTCGCGCAGTGCTATGCAAAGCTTGTTTACGATTTTCACCTTCATTGAGCCGCTCTGGGTCTAGCTCAGCGCGGCTTAGGTATTTATTTAAGCTACGTGCAGTTTCTTCTAGCG
>JANNBX010000072.1:0-37238 GCA_031385945.1 Methylophilaceae bacterium
TTCTCGGCCAATACCAGACTCTTTATAACCACCAAATGCTGCGTGAGCAGGGTAGGCATGGTAGCAATTTGTCCACACACGGCCTGCTTTAATGCCACGACCCATGCGGTAGGCTACAGAGCCATCACGGCTCCAAACGCCTGCACCAAGGCCAAAAATCGTGTCGTTAGCAATGGCTAGTGCATCTGCTTCATCTTTAAAGGTTGTTGTGAAGGTAGCGGCCCAATCTGCATGCCAGCGAATGAATTTAGAGCAAGCCCTGCCGATGTGATTTTAGGCGAATGGGATAACGCGGTTTATTACATGGGCGATAGCCATTTTAGTTTTGCTGAAAATATGCATACAATTTTAGACGCCACGCCAAACTCTAGCGGCTCGTTTTCGCTAGATTGCGGCACAGGCTTTGCCTTTATTACGAGTGGGCGATTATATTCAGATGAAGAGTTGGCAAACCTGCCGCCAGTCGTGCGTGTCGGTTTAAAATAAATTATTCATTCAAGAAAAAATATAACGAGCTGCGACTCAAGCCTATTTTGAGGTAAAATAGTGTTTGGCGGGTCTCCTCGCATTATCGTGTAGCACAATGGGTCAGGTGCGGAAGCAAGCAGCCCACGTTATATAGTAAGTGCCGAGGGCAAGGCTCGCCTCCTTATATTCTAAAATTTGCTTTTTTAGGCGTACTCGTGCATGAGCTATCAAGTTCTCGCCCGCAAATGGCGGCCAAAATCATTTGCAACACTGGTCGGTCAAGACCATGTTGTACGCGCCCTTTCAAACGCATTAGATCAGCAACGTTTACACCACGCCTACCTTTTTACGGGCACGCGCGGCGTTGGTAAAACTACCCTTTCACGCATACTAGCCAAATCATTCAACTGCGAAACTGGCATTACCAGTATGCCTTGCAACGTCTGTAGCGCATGCGTGGCAATTGATAAAGGCGCGTTTATTGATTATGTAGAGATGGATGCTGCGTCGAATCGTGGTATTGACGACATGACTAGCCTTTTAGAAAAAGCTATTTATGCGCCTACAGTTGGCCGATTTAAAGTCTATATGCTTGACGAGGTGCACCAACTCACAGGGCCAGCGTTTAATGCCATGCTTAAAACGCTAGAGGAGCCACCTAGCCACGTTAAATTTATACTAGCCACCACTGACCCACAAAAAATGCCTGTCACAGTGCTGTCGCGTTGCTTGCAGTTTAATTTGCGCCAAATGGCGCCAGTAGACATCAGCAATCACTTGAGTTTTGTTTTAGGTGAAGAAAAAATCCCGTTCGATAACGTTGCCTTGCAGCTCATTAGCCGCGCCGCCTCAGGCAGTATGCGTGATGCGCTCTCGTTGCTCGACCAAGCCATTGCTTACGGTGGCAATAGTGTAAATGAGCTTGAAGTACGCAATATGCTAGGCGCGATTGACCAAAGCTATTTGTACCAATTATTGCAATGTATTACCGCTAATAACGGCGCTGAAATGCTAGTAATCGCTAAAACGATGGAGCAACGTAGTCTTTCTTTTGATGCTGCACTCAATGATTTAGCCAATTTGTTACACCAAATCTCTATTGCGCAAGTCGTACCTGATAGTATCGCAGAAGACTTTCCAGAGAGGATTGCTTTACTCAGTTTAGCGCAAACAATACCTGCTGAAAACATACAGTTATATTATCAAATAGCCCTGTTAGCAAGGCGTGACTTAGGTTTAGCGCCTGATGAATATGCAGGGTTCACCATGGCCTTATTGCGTATGCTAGCTTTTACGCCCAATGATCATACTCAAGCTAAAGTTACTCAGTCACCTTCGATTTCGCCGGTATTCAGCGCCAAAGATACTTTGGTCAGCTTAAAGCCAGCCGCTATTAGCAATGTTGAAGCCACAAAAAATATAGCAGCAGTGCAGTCAACAGCAATACCAGCACAGCAAAGTGACATTAATCATCTCATTGAACCAGTGATTAATAAAGTAGCCGAATATGCTGATTCAACGACGGTCACTTCACCACAACTCGCTTTTGATGGTGATTGGCGCGGCTTAGTTGAAACTCTAAAACTGGGTATTGCGAAATCACTAGCAGTGCACTGTGAGCTTGTAAAATATGATGAAAATAACCTATATTTTACGTTAGCAGAATCTGATAAGCACCTGATGAATAACCAATATCAAGATAAGCTAAAGCTTGCTATTAGCCAACATTTTGGGCGTAAAATCGCGCTACATATTGCGCTAAGTCACGAGGCTGAAGGCGTAGTAAAAAACTCACCTATCGCACAAATTACCCAAGAAAAAGCAACGATACAAAATAATGCAGAGCAGTCGATTAAAGATGACCCTTTTATACAGGCGCTAATCAATCAATTTGATGCAACTATTATTCCCAACTCAATAAAACCTATCTAAAATTAAAGTTTGGTCAGTAAGCATCGTTATCTATTTGAAAATGTTCATTTGCATACAAACACGTATGCCGCGTTCCATTTTAAAATAGATGCCTAGGCTAATTTAGAAACTTTAATTTTAATACAAGCAAATAAGGAGCAGAAATATGATGAAAGGCGGCATGGGCAATATGATGAAGCAAGCCCAAATGATGCAAACCAATATGGCGAAAGCGCAAGCAGAGTTAGCCATTACTGAAGTCGAAGGCACGGCTAGTAACGGCTTGGTAAAAGTCATTACAACCTGTAATCACAGTATAAAACGCGTGATGATTGCAGATGAAGCCATGGAAGACAAAGAAACATTAGAAGATTTGCTATTTATTGCGCTTAACGACGCAAAAGCCAAAGCCGAAGCGACGAGTGAAGCCCGCATGAAAGGCATGATGCCTGCTGGCTTTAAAATGCCCTTCTAACTTACTGTGAAAAATCCACCAGCCCTAGATCAATTAGTAGAGTCGCTACGCTGTTTACCTGGCATAGGGCCTAAATCTGCGTTGCGCATGGCTTATTATCTGCTTCAACGTGACCGTAAAGGTGCTACCAAGCTGGCGCTAAGCCTAAATAACGCTCTAGAGGTAGTGAGTCATTGCGAGCGCTGCAATAACTTCTCAGAAACGTCTATCTGTAATATTTGTGCATCCAGCACACGAGAAGTGAGCTTATTGTGCGTGGTAGAAATGCCCACAGACTTTATGATGATTGAACAAAGTCATAGCTATAACGGTTTGTATTTTGTGTTGATGGGACGGTTATCGCCATTAGATGGCATAGGGCCAAAAGAGATACATCTTGAAAAGCTGATTAAACGTGCACAAGATGGCATGGTGACAGAAGTGATTTTAGCAACTAACTACACGGTTGAAGGTGAAGCAACTGCGCATTACGTGAGTGAGTTACTCAAAGCGCGGGGCTTAAAAGTGAGCCGCATTGCGCGTGGCTTGCCAATGGGCGGTGAAATCGAGCATGTGGATAGCGGTACATTAGCGCAAGCGATGATGGAACGGCGCAACGTTAGCTAAAAATGAATATGATGATATTTGATACTTTGTCGTTTTAAATTACATTGCTGGCACTTGGAAACTAAGTGACAGTTTTGTGAGGGGTTTATGTGCTTCATTGTCTACAGGAACACTATAAGCTGTGGTAATCGGCAAATAGAAACTATCGGTAAAATCACAGACATAGTGGATTGGCAAACTTCATTCGCGAAAGCTTTAAATTCTGACTAATCAGCGGTTAAGTTCAAAAAATCAAGCAACTCAGCAGGCTTATGAATCAACACATCAGCACCCCACTCCTCAGGCTTATCGGTCTCAGCAATATACCCAAATAAAGCAACGATTGTTTGCATGCCAGCCGCCCTACCTGCTTCTACGTCACGCTCTGCATCGCCTACATAAACACATGCGCTTGGTTGACTACTGGTTGCCTCACAAGCCATTAATAGAGTATCTGGTGCTGGCTTAGGTTGTCTTGCATCGTCGCCACACAATAAACAAGCGCTTAAGTCATACAAAGAACTATCTGCTAATTTTACGGCTTTGATTAAATCCACCGAAAAACGGCGCGGCTTATTAGTGACGATTCCCCATTTAAAACCTGCTGAAATCAATTGATTTAATAGATTTTCTATGCCTGGCAAAAAGACAGGTTGACGTGTAAAAACAGTTTCGTATAAATCTAGATACTCAACACGCATCGCGCTAAAAGTGGCATCAAGTGGCGTTAAACCAAAGCCTAACTCAAGCAAACCGCGCGAACCATGCGATGCAATTGGGCGAATTGCCTCCATAGGTAGTGGCTCCAAGCCATATTTTTCGCGTTGCAAATTAAGTGCTAAACCTAAATCTTGAGCGGTATCCACTAAGGTGCCGTCTAGGTCAAACAATACGGTAGAAATCATATTTTTTGTGTATGTAAAATATAATTTACTGATGTATCGTTACCTAAGCTATACTTTTTAATCAATGGGTTATAACTCATTCCGCGGCTACCGAGCACATCTAAATCTGCTTGACGGGCAAAGCTCGCTAATTCAGCTGGCTTGATGAATTTAGCGTAATCATGCGTACCTTTAGGCAACATATTGAGCACATACTCTGCACCAATCACCGCAAATAAGTAAGCTTTCGGGTTACGGTTAATAGTAGAAAAAAATACTGTACCGTTCGGCTTAACCAGCTTAGCGCATGCGCTTATAACCGCCGCAGGGTCTGGTACATGCTCTAGCATTTCCATACATGTCACTACGTCAAAGCTGGCTGGTTGTTCATCAGCTAACTGCTCGACTGATTTAAGCTGATAATCAACACCTACGCCACTCTCTAAGCTATGCAATTTGGCCACATTGAGTGCTTTTTCGCCTAAATCAATACCTGTCACCGCTGCACCTAAACTTGCCATTGATTCACTTAAAATACCACCGCCACAGCCAACATCAAGTACGCGTTTGCCTTTTAAGCTTACAAGGCTATCGATGTAATTCAATCGCAATGGGTTAATGTCATGCAAAGGCTTGAACTCACTGTTTTTGTCCCACCATTTATGGGCTAAATCGCTAAATTTTTGTAATTCGGCAGCATCAAAGTTAGGTTTCATTTGGTACTTTCGTTAAGTCTTTTGTTTAAATTCACTGAGTTTAGGTTGCCAATAAGCGACTATAGTTTTCAACTGATTTGGCTCTATGTTGGCATAGACCGCTAATCCGTCATCAAGTTTTTGATAGCGTAAATCACCATTAACCCAAGTGTTGCTCACATGCTCACGACCTGCCGCATAAACCAAGTGTGAAATGGGGTCGTAAATAGGTGAATTTTCAATATCATCTAACTTGACGGCAATTAAGTCTGCCTGCTTGCCTATTTCTATACTGCCTATTTTGGCTTCTAAGCCTAATGCTTTCGCGCCATTGATAGTCGCCATTTGTAGCGCTTGGAAGGCACTTACGCTACTTGCATCATTACTGACTGCCTTAGCCAATAGTGCTGCGGTGCGCATCTCAGCAAACATGTCTAATCGATTATTACTGGCTGCGCCGTCTGTGCCAATCCCAACATTCACACCGTGATTGATCAACTTAGCAACAGGCGCAAAACCGCTAGCAAGCTTTAAATTAGAACTTGGACAATGCGCAATATTGCAGCCGTGCTGAGCTAGTGTCAGCATTTCATCTTCTGTTAAATGCACGCCATGCGCAGCGGTTAAATTAGGAGACAACACACCCAACTCTTTTAAACGCTGCAAAGGCCGCATGCCATATTGTTGCAAGCTTTGCGTTATTTCATCCTGTGTTTCATGCAAATGTGTATGTATGCCAATATTTAACTGCTCAGCATAAGTCACCACTTGTTCAAATGTACTATTAGATACAGTGTATGGAGCATGTGGAGCAAAGCTACTAGTAATCAAGGGCAGATAGCGCCAGTTATCACGTGCGTCTAATCCTTTTTTCAGGTAATCATCTGCATCATTTGCATAGCTGGTTGGAAACTCTAAAACGGTTAAACCAATATTAGCTCTAATGCCTGCTTGTATCGCCGCATTTACACTCGCTTGCGGATAAAAATACATATCATTAAAACAGGTAATACCGCTCTTTAGCATTTCAGCCGCAGCTAACAACGACCCATCAAATACAAATTTCTCTGAAACAAATGCACGTTCAGCGGGCCAAATACTATTGTTTAGCCAATCCATAAGCGGCAAGTCGTCTGCTAGACCACGCATTAAGCTCATGGCAGCATGTGTGTGTAGGTTAATTAAGCCAGGCATTAATACATGTTCACTTAATTGCGCAGTTTCACTTGCCATGTAACGTGATTCAACTTCAGAAATAGGCAGGATATCTACAATTTGGCTTTTATCAATGATAACGGCGTAATTTTGATGTAACTCATTGGCAGGCACAATAGGCAGTACCCATTTCGCCTCGATGACTAAGTCGACTTTTTTTCTCATTGTGCTATTTTACAGAATTAAACGAAAAAAAAGCCCCGCTGTGCGGGGCTTTTTTAGATTAGTTAGTTAAAACTAATTATTTGCAACCTGTTTCGCGTACTTTTTCAGCGTTAATTACTACACGACGGTTTGGTTGTAAACATTCAATCAATGCTTTTCTACCTTTTACTGTATCGCAAGCTACAACTGGTTGTGATTCACCTTTACCAACCGCTTGTAAGCGTGATTCAGCAACACCTTTTGAAACCATGTAAGTAACAACTTGTTTTGCACGGCGCTCAGATAAAGCTTGGTTGTAAGCATCTGAACCTAAACGGTCAGTGTGACCTGTAACAATAGCTAGTTCAATATCTGGATTAGCAACTAATTTAGCAGCTGCATCATCTAGTGATGTTTTAGCGCTTTCACGTAGGTTTGATTTATCAAAGTCGAACAGTTTTTCAGCTTCAACAGTGATAGTTTCAAATGCTGGTTTGCATGGCTCAGCAACTGGCATTGGAACTGGCGCAGGAGCAGCTACTACAGGTGCTGGCTCAGGCGTTGGCTCTGGCATAACAGCAGCAGCAGCTACAGGTGCTGCAACAACAGCTGCAGGAACACCAAAACGTAAAATACCACCTAAGTTAAAATATGTATTACCGATTGTTTCTTTGCCTGTTTCACCAAGTACAGCTGGTGAGTTGTCAAAATCAGCTTTGCTCCAAACGTGACGTACGTCAGCTTGTAAACCAAAGTTTTCATTGAATAAGTACTGAGCACCTAAACCTAAGTTGCCCATTAGTGATGTATTTTTACCATCAAAATTAGGAATACCTGAGTAGTCGATATTGTTGCGAGCAGCACCAATACCAGCTAGTAAGAATGGACGGAATTTTTCACGGCTGAACATATATAGTGCGTCAACACCTACTAATGTTTGTTTATATTTACCACCGATACCAGCAATGCCTGTATCTTCATTTGCACGTGCGTGGCTTGCACCAACTTGAACATCCCAATGTTGGCTAAGTTCTTTACCGCCACGAATGAAACCACCTGCGCCGTTATCAGCATCAAGATCGCTATCTGTATTCATGTATGAAGCGCCTGGTAGTACGTACCATGCGCCAGAGAACATATCTTCAGCTGAAGCGATGTTTGCAGATAATGCAAAAATGCCTGCTAAAGCTACGCTAATTAAATTTTTCTTCATTTTGGAGCTCCTGATTGTTATATAACTAACTTAATATTACCTAACCGTTTTACGCTATGCAACCGAGATAAACAAGTTTTAACGAATTAAATTTGCGCCATGTTGTTTTCACGCAACATATTTTTTAAAATATGAATGTTTTCACTGATAATTGAATACTGACGCTGTTCTGAAGCGCAAACCGCAGAGCGCACACCAATAAAGCTTGGCTTTAAATTAAGCGCTAAGTTGATAGTATCTTTCGTTAATTTACCTGCAAGACCAACCAACAGTGAAGCCGCTTGCGCTAATTTAACAAAATGTTGAATGTCGTTTTTAGTCATGTAGTCAAATAGTGCTTGCAATCCTTTAGTTTGCGTATCAAGCATCACTCCATAAAAGTTTGCTGCTGACAAATGAGCGATTAAATCAGTATCTGGCAATTCATCCGCAAACAAAACTGCAACTAGTTTTGTTTTAAATTGTGCTTGGCCTATTGCTGCAATACAGTCACGCGTTGCTGTATGTTGATGAAAACCGATTTTGATTATATCTACATTTAAATGTTGAGTTTGTTGAATTTTTTCAAGCAACAATTCTGGCTGCATGGCTAAATTACCAATGGTTGCACTTACTGGTTTACGGCCTGCAACAAACTGTACAATTTGTGCGATATCTTCATCTCTTAAAGCACCTAAAGCACCATCGGCAGGGTTTTTTAGATCAATAATATCTACATCTGCTGCCAGCGCAATTTTGGCCTCAGCTAAATTTTTTACGCTGACGAGTAGTTGCGTTACTTGAGGTTGCGTTGTTTCAGCTTGTATGATTTGAGCTTGCATTGTTTTGGATAGTAGCAATTGAGTTTATGGCATTTGAGCTGGTAGTATTTTAAAGCGTGTCATTTTGAGTAGACTTTTTATAGTCAGCGATTCGCTGTGTCAGCCAGCCCCACGCTTCTTGCTCGTGAGCCCCCGCTGTTTTATCAATTGCAATTTGCAAATACATTAAATCAGATTCTATTTTCTCAATTGGCAGCCTATCTAAGCGGCTAACCAATACGCACAACTCTATTACAGCAGCTTGCGCACGATTAAAGCCTTTAAATGGCGCATGATTGTGTGTGCTAAGCACTTTAAACAGTAGTGTTGGGCGAATATTATCGTCAATCACTTTATATAGCGACAGCTCTTGGTGCGCTAAGCAGTTTGCTAGACGATAACCACGCGCGTGATTGGTGACGATAAGCGGCCAATCGCGTTTACCAGTAACAGCGCCTGCAAATACGCGTACGTCATCTGTTAAATTGAGTGTTGCAGTGCGTGTGGCTAATAAATTATTGAGCGTACTAGATGGACGATACGGTGAAATGACAACCAAATCATTTTCAAAACGAATACCAAATGGTGCGATATGCGCTTGGTTTTCAGTATTAGTTGAAATGACAATAGTTTCATAAATCATGATGTTGGCTTTGCATTTTTTTGCTCGCGCTTTTCTTTTAGAGAGGCCTCACGATGGCTTTGTGTTTCGTCTTTTTTAACTGACGTTAAACCCCAAGCTAGCATTTCGTCTTGCTCATATCTCTTCTTCAATTGCCATGCAATTTGAGCGCGCGCTAGTTCAACACCTAAGTAAAATGCATGGGGAGCGTCGTCTTCTACGCTCAAATTGGGGTAATGTGCGAATGGATCTGTAGCAGTATAAAGTCCATCACGGTTGTAAACATGCACGCCCTCTTGGCTTACTTGAATACGAAAGCTAGGGTCTTTAACCATGCTAGCCATATCACGTATCTCATTGGCGCTGTATGAAAAAGGCCGCCTATCATGTAGACCCAGCAACCCTGTTGAGTAACCTCTTGGCAGCCTGCTGTCTTCACGAGCGGCATACATCATTCGGCGCGCTACATCAGCCTCTGCAATCGCATTCACAGCGTGCGGACTCACTGAAGTCGCTAATACAGCGTTAATATTCATTTCGGTAATCATGCCAAATAATAATGCGTTAATACCCGTGGTATCTGCGTCAGTTAGCTCGGTTAAATTACCAACACCCATCATTATTTGAATATTAGGATATTTTTTGCGCAGTTTTTGATAGCGCAATATGGAATGTGTAAAACCAAATGGAATCGGATCTAAAATAGCATCAGCAATAAATGGTTTATTTTGTGCAGTGAGGGTGTCAATCGCCCGATATAGCGATGGCAACGTTCCTGGTTTAGCTGAGATTAAAATAGGCGTAGCTGCCACTTGGTCTGTTATCCAGAGCGTTTTTTCAGTCAAACTTAACAGGTAATCAGCGCCTGCTTTGCCTGCCGCTAACAGCTCATCGGCCTGCATGGAATCAACACTCACTTGAAAACCAGCTTGTTTTAGCGCTTGAATAGACTCTGTCATGTGCGAAAATGGCGTATTAGGTAAGCAACCTAAATCAATCACATTGGCGCCTTGCACTCTGAAAACTTCAGCTTTAGTGATGATTTCTGCAACAGTTAACTGTGGCGCATCAACTATTTCAGCAAAAATTCGTACATCAAAATGAGATAAATCAGCGTTTTTTGGCTTATTTCCAAAAAATTGTGGCAGGTCTTTTAAATCAATTGGCCCGCGCTCAACAGGTACACCAAGTTGCGCTTGTAAATCAGTTAAATCACCTTGGCAAAGGCCTGGCACAATGACTTTGTCTGCATCGCCCACATCATTTAAGCGCCGTGCTATCAGCTGCGGCGTCATTAACGCAGCTACTGAAACGCCCATTTGCTGAATACGATATTTAAACGGCGGTGTTTTAATTTGTGTGATTTTTTCTAGCGTTTTGTGCAGGCTTTTTTCTGCTAACTTACCTGTTAAAAATAGAATATTTTTTGCCATTGTGGCTTTTTACAAGCTGCTTAGTCTGGTTTGCAGGGCGTGTTGAAGCGCATTTTGCAAAGCTTGCATATCTTCAACGATTGTTGTTTCTTCAAACTGTTTAAGCTTTTCAACATTATCTAAATCGATTTTACGAGGGTACACTTTGACCCAATGATCGCGTGGTGCCTCTGAAACCATCTCTGGCGCAGTGTCACAAGCAAAAACAATACTTGGCACACGAGTTTTGCCCGCTTGTGCATAAATATTGGTAATAAGATTATCTGATATTCCACAGACCATTTTAGCGATGGTGTTCGATGTAACGGGCGCCATGACTAACGTGTGGTAAACACCTTTATAAAACTGACCAACTGGCACACTACTAGCGGTTTTGTCTTGAAAAATCTTGCCAATGTTATGTTTGTAGCCGTATTGCTGCAAAATTTCTGCTGCAGCTTTACTAACAAATAAATCAACTGCTACATCATCAGCTTGTAGGTTATTTAGAATATCTAAACATTCTCGTAAATAATGACCAGAGCCTGTTAACGCCCAAGCCAAACGCTTGTTAGTAGCCTCAAATTGTTGATTATTCGACATATTTAGCATGACTTGATTAAAATAACCTCTGCACTACAAGCACAAAAGCTATAAAAACTAACAAACGTTGATCTAGTTGAATGGATGCTCAATAACAATGGTTTCATCACGCTCAGGACCCGTAGAAACAATTGCCACAGGCACACCACATAAGGATTCCAGACGTTTCAGGTATTGTTGTGCAGCTTTTGGCAAACCGTCCCAGGTTTTAACGCCAAAGGTATTTTCTGTCCAGCCTGCTACAGTTTCGTAGATAGGCTCACAGCGCGCAACGTCATCAGCGCCCACTGGCAGCATATCAACCACTTTGCCATCTAGTTTATAACCGGTACAAATGTTTAAAGACTCAATACCATCAAGCACGTCTAATTTGGTAATACATAAACCTGTAAGGCCGTTAATGCGGGCTGAGCGGCGCAGTGCAGCCGCATCAAACCAACCGCAACGACGTTTACGCTTGGTCACGGTGCCAATTTCTTTGCCTTTAGTTGACATTTGATAACCTGGACAATTTTCTGTTTCAATGTCTAACTCACTTGGGAAAGGACCACCGCCAACACGCGTGGTGTAGGCCTTTGTAATACCTAATACGTAATGCAGCATATTTGCACCCACCCCAGTACCGCCAGAGGCTTGTCCTGCAATACAATTACTAGACGTTACATAAGGATAAGTACCGTGATCGATGTCTAGCAAAGTGCCCTGCGCGCCCTCAAATAATAAGTTTTCTCCCCGCTCATTTGCGTTATAAAGCTCAGCTGAAATATCAGCGACCATCGGTTTTAGTGCAATCGCTTGTTGCATGCTTAAATCATATTGTGTTTGAAAATCGACCGGCTTTGCATTGAGGTAATTCACCAACACAAAATTGTGATAATCCATTACTTCGCGTAATTTTTCAGCAAAACGCTCTGGGTAAAATAAATCGTAAACACGTAATGCACGGCGCGCTACTTTATCTTCATAAGTTGGACCAATACCTTTGCCTGTTGTACCAATTTTAGCGGCTACACCGCCCAGTGCTTCACGCCGCGCTTCACGCGCTACATCAACAGCTACGTGGTGACTTAAAATAAGTGTGCAACCTGGGCTCACTTTTAAGCGACTTTTGACTTCTAAACCATCTTTTTCTAGTGCGGCAATTTCACTCAGTAAATGACCTGCGTCAAGCACAACGCCGTTACCGATGTAGCAGTTGATGCCTGAACGAACAATGCCAGACGGCACTAAATTAAGTTTATAAATACGTTGGTCATCGCCTTGACCAACCACTAGCGTATGGCCTGCATTATGGCCACCCTGAAAGCGCACCACTCCTTGGGCATGATCAGTTAACCAATCAACAATTTTGCCTTTGCCCTCATCGCCCCACTGCGTGCCGATAACGACGACATTTTTTGCACTTTTTTTCAACATAATATAATTCTTATATAATTTTAATAACTAGTTTTCTTATTTAACTAACTTTATTACTTAACTGGCTTTATTACTTAACTGACTTTATTGCTTAACTGGCTTTATTGCTTAATTGACTTTTTGGTTAAACAACACAGCGGCCTTAGCCATAATGATATGCAACACAGTTACAGCGGCACTATCTGCCAATCACCATCTGTCAAAACCAAATAATGACTACATTTAAGCTCTGATCTATAAGCCTCAAGACCAGCAAACTCTTGCACCACACGCACACCAGATTCACGTAATGCAGCCACTTTTAACTGTAACGCAGCATTATCAAGCGCTGGTGCAAGCACTGCATAATGTTGCACACTAGTTGTTTGCCCAATCAAGCTACGTAAATCAATACTAAAACCAGTAGCAGCGCGAGCACGGCCAAAAGCAATACCGACTTCGTCATAACGCCCGCCAAGCGCAAGAGCACCGCTAAAACCTTGCGCATAGGCTGCAAATACTATGCCACTATGATAATGATAACCACGTAATTCAGACAAATCAAAGCTAACACAGACTCCCTGCTGAGCTGTCGCCTCAGCGACTTTGCGTAAATCATTGAGCGCACGCGTAATATTTGCATGGTTCGGCAAGATTGTTTGTGCTTTTTCGAGCATATCAAACCCACCATTTAGCTGTGTTAACGCACACAACGCATTACGCGTAACTGAATCTATGGTAGCGGTTAGCGCTATTACCTCGGTGCTATCTTTAGTTTGTAATGCATGATGAAGCGGCTGTTCGAGAGCAGGATAATCACGCACAAGCGTCTCAAAGATAGCCGCATGACCAAAATCAACATGTAAGTCACTAATACCAGCTAGCTGCAAACTTTTGACCATGAGTTGCTGTACTTCAATATCACTCTCAACCCCTGCATGACCAAACAACTCAGCACCTATTTGCAAGGGCTGGCGTGTTTGGGCAATGCCATCAGGGTGGGTTCTTAGCACACTACCCGCGTAGCAAAGTCTAGTAACACCTTGGTTGCCTAGCATATGCGCATCTATGCGAGCCGCTTGCGGCGTAATATCAGCGCGAACCCCCATCAAACGACCCGTTAACTGATCAACCACTTTAAACGTAGCTAAATCTAGATCGCGACCTGTGCCAGTCATCAGCGATTCAGTGTATTCAAGTAGTGGTGGAATCACTAACTGATAGCCATGTACATTAAATAAATCTAATAATTGACGTCGCAGCTGCTCAATGTGGGCTGCTTGTTCGGGCAGTACATCTTCAATATATTCGGGTAAAAGCCAGTTATGTTGCATAAATTTATAAATATGAAGTTATTTTTATTGTGAAAGTATGATGATGACAACGCCAACCGCAAATGACAAAAGACCAACAAAACGAAGTTGGCCATCTCTAAGTGAAACCATGCGTTGAAAAGATTCACGCCAAGCCTTAGGAAATAGTAATGGCATGACACCTTCAAAAACCAACATCATACCAAAGGCCAGCAAAAAGACATTATTCAATTTAAAGCCCAATTTTTAGTGATCATATTTGTAATTGCCCAATTTTTTTAGTACAAAGCAACTAAAATAAATCTGTTGAAATTTTGATTTAATAATACTTCACGTTGAATAAGCGTCTTAAACTATTTTTTGCCGCCTGCACTACTACCACGCATGTATTTAAAAAAGTCTGAGCTAGGGTCTAACACCATGACATCAGATTTACTTTTAAAGCTATTTTTATAGGCGTCTAAACTGCGATAGAAAGCATAAAATTCCGGATTTTTACCGTAAGCAGCAGTATAAATTTCGGCAGCTTTCGCATCGCCCTCGCCTTTTGCTTTTTGCGCATCACGAAACGCTTCTGCAATGATCACTTCGCGTTGTTTGTCAGCATCTGCACGTATTTTTTCAGCCGCGCCAGCACCTTCAGAGCGTAATTGGTTTGCTACTGATTTACGCTCAGCATCCATACGTTGATAGACTGACTCACTTACTTCAGGTGTTAAATCTACACGCTTCAAACGCACATCTAAAATTTCAATGCCCATTTGGCGTGACTCTTTATCTGCACGCTTGCGTAAAATCTCCATGATTTCAGTACGTTGTCCGGAAACAACATCGTGAATCGTACGCTTACCGAATTCAGCACGTAATCCGTCATTCACCGTTTGTGACAAACGTCTTTCTGCTTGTAATTCATCACCCTTAACAGAAACGTAATATTTTTTAGGCTCAATAATACGCCATTTTACAAATGAATCTACCAACACGTTTTTCTTTTCTGACGTTAAAAAACGATCAGGCTCTTCACTATCTAAAGTAACAATCCGTTTATCAAAATAACGTACGTTTTCAATAAACGGTAGTTTAAATTTCAAGCCTGGCTCAGATTTTTCAGAAACAATTTCACCTAAACGAAAAACCAAAGCAAACTCCGTCTGCTTAACTGTAAATGTAGTAGTCACAAACAATATAATCAACGCTAAGAGTATGATTAAAATGCTACTTAATTGACGTAATGGATTCATAAAATTCTTTCAATGTTCAAACACAAACGACACATATAGATATTCAAACAACCTTGTTTAAGGCCTATCACGGCCTAACATGTTGTCTCTTGCATTTACTTCATTATTGACCGTTGATGTAGCCGAATTACCTGATGAAGACGGCGCGTTAGCGCTCGGGCGTGCGGCTGTATTACCTGTTTGATTAGGCAAAGACATCAGTTTATCCAGCGGTAAATACAACATGCTATTACCATTTTTTTGATCAACCACAACTTTACTGACGCTTGATAAAATTTGTTCTTGAGCATCAATATACAAACGTTGACGTGTCACTTCGGGTGCTTTTTGATATTGCGTATATATTTGCTCAAAGCGGCTAGCGTTACCTTTCGCCTCGTTTTCAACGCGTAGTTTGTAGCCCATTGCTTCTTCTGCCAGTCGTGCTGCAGTACCGCGCGCTTTAGGAATCACATCATTTGCGTAAGCTTGACCTTCATTTTTTTGGCGCTCTAAATCTTGCTTAGCTTTAACAGCATCATCAAATGAAGCTTGAACTTGCTCAGGCGGTTGTGCGTTTTGCATGGTGATACTGGTCACGTTAATGCCTGTTTTGTAGCGATCTAAAATATCTTGCATCAATTTTTTAGCACTAACTGCTATTTCTTCACGACCTTCATAGAGTGCAAAGTCCATTTTACTTTTGCCAACAATTTCTCTTATAGCTGTTTCAGCAATGCCGCGAACATTTTCTTCTGTAGTGCGGTTATTAAATGACAAATCTTCAACACTTTTCAAGTTGTATTGCACTGCAAATTGTAAATCAATAATATTTTCGTCATCCGTTAACATTAGCGCTTCTTGTGGCTCACGCGCTTTGGCTCCTCCACCTTCAGAACTGCGGTAACCTACTTCAATCGTACGTATTTGCTCCATGTTGATAATAGTTACTGTTTCAACAGGAAACGGAATATGCCAACGCGGGCCAGGCAAAGTGGTTTCAGAGTGCTTACCAAAAGTGAGTACAACACCACGCGAGCCTTGATCAACAATATAAAAGCCCGTTGCTAACCAAACCAAAGCAATAATAACTGCAATTGGCCATAGCGGCACGTTAACAGCGTTATCGCTACTGGCCGGTTGCGAACCACCACCTGATGTTTTCTTGCCAAATAATTGACTGATTTTACGATTCAAGTCACGTAAAACTTGGTCTAAATCTGGTGGGCCAGCATCGTTGGCCATGCCTAACATTGCTAGCAGTTTGTTTTTAAATTGTGTCATTTTTAAACTTTTAATATTCACTAAATATGGCCTCGAATAACTTTATTTCTAAATAACCAACTATCTTTATTTACGGTTTAGGTTATTACGTTAAGTGTAGTAACTTTCTTCCGTTTTGTGCTGATTCATTGCCGTTGCATATTCAATCAAAGCTTGCTTTAAAAATTGCAAACCTTCACCTGTTTTTGCTGAAACTCTTACTTTGTAAATTCTACCATATTCGTCGCGCTCGAAGCCTGCATCCAACCCAGCACGATCAATTTGATTAAGTACTAAAATTTGTGGCACGTCTTCAGCACCAATTTCCTTGAGCACTTTTTCAACTTCTGCTGTTTGGCTATCGCGGTTTGTACTTGCACTGTCTAACACGTGTAGCAACACATCTGCTTGCGAAGCTTCTTCTAAAGTTGCACCGAACGCTTCTACTAATGCGTGCGGTAAGTGCTTAATAAAACCGACTGTATCAGACAGCACAACTGAACCCGCACCTTCAATAAAAATCGCACGTGATGTTGTATCTAGCGTTGCAAATAGCTGATCTGCGGCAAACACTTTTGAAGGTGACAGTTTATTAAATAGTGTGGATTTACCCGCATTGGTGTAACCAACTAACGAGACAGACAGCACTTGTGAGCGTTGCCTTGAGCGGCGCTGCTGGCCACGCTGTGCTTTAAGCTTTTCAAGCTTATCGCGCAATTGTTTAACACGTACGTTTATTAAGCGGCGATCTAACTCAATTTGTTTTTCACCTGGGCCGCCGCGCATACCAATACCACCCGCTTGGCGTTCAAGGTGAGTCCAACCGCGTACTAAACGTGTAGCTAAATGCGCCATTTGAGCGAGCTCAACTTGCAACTTACCTTCATGTGTTTTAGCGCGCTGAGCAAATATTTCTAAAATCAAGCCAGTACGGTCCGTAACACTACACTCTAAAACACGCTCTAAGTTACGCTGCTGCGAAGGACTTAAATCATGATTAAAAACCACAACAGAAGCCCCAAGCGATTTAGCCAACATAGCTATTTCGTCAACTTTACCACTACCAATGAAATACTTCGCATCTGGCACACTACGTTTAACTAAAACCATTTGTGCCACTGTTAAACCAGCTGACAGGCTTAGTTGGCGGCATTCTTCGGTTGTTTCTTCAAAGTCAGTTATACCAAAGTCACTGTTACCGAAGTCAACACTAACAACTACGCAGATATTTGGATTTGCTACTGTGTTTTTGCTGGATTGATTTACCGTTTTATGGGTATTTTCACCCCAGCCTTTTAATTCACCTATTGCCATCCTTAAACTTGATCTTCTGTTTCTTGGTGCGGCGGCATGGCTACTGGACGACCAGGAACAATCGTTGAAATAGCGTGCTTGTAGACCATTTGCGTTACTGTATTTTTTAATAAAATAACGTACTGATCAAACGAATCTACCTGACCTTGCAACTTAATACCGTTTACTAAATATATTGAAACAGGCACGTGTTCTTTACGCAGTGTATTCAAGTAAGGGTCTTGTAGAGTTTGATGTTTTGCGTTCATGTTGTTGCTCCTTTTGTTTGATAGTTATGTGGGGCTTTGTTTGTTATCTTGCAATCACTATTTTTGCTTTTTTGTGACTCTTATTATAGTGATTTGTTCTAAGTAAACTGGTTTATTTAATTTAAAAGTGCTTTTAATCTTTTTAGTGTTTCCGTTTGACCCAAAATTGCCATTACCGCGTCAATACTCGGCGATTGCGCACCACCTGTGAGCATGACTCTTAGCGGCATTGCAAGCTTAGGAAACTTAAGCGTATTCGCCGTTACAATTTGGTTGATCGCAGCGTGAATGGCTTCCGCTGTCCAGTCTGTTTTTGCGAGCAAATCAGTCAAATCATTTAACGCGGATGTCACTTCATGGGTAACATGTTTTTCTTTAGCAGCATCATCTATCACTGGTAGCTGATAAAAATAAGCAATACTTGCAGCTAGCTCATTTAAAGTATTAGCGCGATCACGATACAACGCTATTGCGTCTTGCAAATTAGGCTGGTCCGTAACATTTACACCACTATTGGCAAGCCGAGTCACAATGTCTTTTGCTAATACACTTAAATCTGCAAGTTTAATGTAATGATTATTTAGCCATTTAAGCTTATCTGTATTGAATTGTGCGGCTGATGGCGTGATGTGATTTAAGTCAAACCATTCGCAAAATTGTTGCAGATTAAATATTTCTGCGTCACCGTGACTCCAACCCAAACGTGCTAAATAATTAAGCACTGCCTCTGGCAGATAACCATCTTCATGGTATTGCATGACACTGACTGCACCATGACGTTTTGATAGTTTTTGACCGTCATCACCCAAAATCATCGACAAATGCGCATATTGTGGAATCGTTGCATTCAATGCTGTGAGCAGGTTAATTTGCCGTGGCGTATTATTAACATGGTCGTCACCGCGAATCACATGCGTGATACCCATTTCAAAGTCATCAACAACGACACAAAAGTTATAAGTTGGTGTGCCATCGGCGCGCGCAATAATTAAATCATCTAGCTCGGCATTTGCAATTTCAATACGACCTTTTACTAGATCGTCCCAAGCCACAACGCCTCTGAGTGGGTTTTTAAAACGAATCACCGGTGTAATATCAACCGGTATTGCAGGTAGTGTCTTACCCACTTCTGGCCGCCACTTACCATCGTAACGGGGCTTTTGTTTTGCTGCCATTTGCGCTTCGCGCAAAGCGTCGAGCTCTTCGCGACTGCTGTAGCAATAATAAGCTGTGCCGTTTTCTAGCATACTGTTAATTACTTTTTTATACGACGCTAAACGTTGCATTTGGTAAAAAGGACCTTCATCATGCGTTAAACCCAGCCAGGCCATGCCGTCTAAAATGGCTTGTACAGCCTCCGGTGTTGAGCGCTCAACATCAGTATCTTCAATACGCAGGACAAACTCACCCGCATGTTTTTTAGCAAAAGCATAAGAAAACAAGGCTGTGCGAGCACCACCAATGTGTAAAAAACCGGTAGGACTAGGTGCAAAACGGGTACGAATGGACATAAATTGTGCGCTAACTAAATAATTGAATGTTATTTTAACACGATTGAATCAGATTAAATTTGACCGCTTAATAAGCACATGTTTTAATTAAAGTATTATCAATTGTAAATCAAGCCAATGACGGATTCGATGAGCTTATGAAATTCAAAATAACTAGCTTTATCAATAAACTGTCAGCTAAACCCGCTGTGAACAACTATTCTTGGCTTGAACACTCAGATGGTGCTGACGACCTAGCAATTATTGAGAAAAGCACACAAGTCATTGCTGACTTGGTGAATAACGACGAACTCACAGACGCTGACAGGCTAGAACAAGCGTTAATCATTGATGAAAAGAATCAACGCAGGCTGAAAGACATTACTACGCAATTTAGTAAAGTTGAGGCCTTAAAAGCAGAACTTGAGAAAAAGACTTTTGATTCTGCTTACTACTACTACCGGCAATTATTCAATTTATACCAAAAGCTCATCATTAACTTCTTTGAAAGTCATCAAAAAGAGACGTTTTCGTATAACAAACTCGCTCTACTGTTTGCATCTGCCTTGCGCGTGGCTTCGAACATGATTAAATGGCGATTATTTGCCCAGCAAACACCACCTGATAAATTGTGGATGCAGGTACATATTCTGTATCAGCTCGCAAGCGAAGAATCTTTGTTAAATCAAGAGATTAGCGTTTATCCAGATGAAGAAAAAACCACTATCAATAGCATTTATATTTACGCTTGCATGATAGACGCTTTGTCAGCCATGAGTTTTCCACGCCAACAAGTTGAATTTGTAGCAACATTATTAAATCAATGGTTGGGTAAACCGCTACCCGACGCCACTTATACCAAAAATCTACATGTAATGATGACTGATTTTAGCCAGGATCGTGGCGGTTATAGAATCCGCATGGTCACAGATAGTGCTAACTTTAGATTTTGGGAAGTCGACGTTTTTTGCAAAAAAGTGAATGACATATTGGTGTTATTACAAACGAATAAAGATGTGAGCAGCTTTGAGTTGCCAAATCATATCAATATAAAGCTTGTGCCTGATGTACTAAAAAGAATTTTAGCCGAATGGTCAAAAACTGATTACCAACGGCAACGTCGCCATGAAGAACGTTTTAACGTTTCTAAAGTAGCGGTTGTTGCTCATGGGCTTGAAGCGGTAACGGCAAAAGTGCGAGCTATGAAACAAACCAATGATAAAGCTTTTGAAGACGCTTCAAAGGCGTCACTCGATGTGCGATTAGCGACTGCTGCAAAATCTTCAAAAGCTGAAATAGCGGCTGTTTATGATATGGGTATTGGCAGCGAAAAATGGCAAATTGTGAATGAAAGCCCTAAAGGTTTTGGTGCTATTGCTGTAGCTCAACCCGATAGCTGGGTTAAGCAAGGCGCACTGATTGCGCTAGCTTTTTCTAAAACAAATAAAACTAATTTTGTGGGTGTTATTCGCTTTAATAAGCAGTTGAAAACCAATGAATTTCAAATTGGTGTTGAGCTTTTTTCTAGTCATGCACTATATGCACAAGTAACACATGCTGGTGCAAAAGCTGATAAGTTGGCGGGGGCTTCTAGTCAGTTTTCTAATACAAATTACGAGATACCCTTATCTTTCAGTGCTTTATATATTCCTATGGAAGAAGGTGTTTCTGTATCAAACAGCGTTATCTTACCTCGCTTAGAGTTTAAAGCTAACTCAGACTATGTTTTTACCATTGCCGCAAAAACAACTACGGTGCGAGTGGGTGAAGCCATAGAAACCAAAGGTGATTGGACGCGCGCGATGTGTTTTACCGCGCTGTAGATTCCAACGGTAGGGTTTTAGGATACTTGTATGAGGTTACCCAATAACAGCGCAAGCTTTTACATCAGCATGGTGACCTACTTCTGACTATATGCCTGCTAAGCAAGCTATTACTGAAAAACCATGCCAAATACTAATAGCCTGTATAAATAATGCGCTATGTTTGCTACTCAAACTATTTGATCAGCGCTACTTTTTCAACTTTCCAGCCACCACCGAGTGCTTTGATTAAATCGACACTAGCGAAAAGCCGCGCTTGCCTAGCCTGCACGTAAGACAAACTAATTTCATTTTGATTACGCTCGGCTTCTAACACATCTAGATAAGCTGAATAACCTGATTTATAGCGCGTTTTGGCGATATCTAGCGCTTTAGTTGAGGCTATTTTAGCGCTTTCCAAAATCTGTTCACGCTCACGGTATTGGCGCACATTCACTAAAGCATCATTCGTTTCACGAAAAGCCGTCTGAATCGTTTCAGTATAGCTAGCTAATGCTTGCTGTTGTTTTGCGCTCACCTGATCTACTTTTGCATTTAAGCGACCAGAATCAAAAATTGGCAAAGCTAAATCTAGACCTAAAGTCCAAACACGTGCACCAGACTTGAATAAATTACTTAAGAGCGCACTCTCAGCACCTAAGCTACCTGTAAGTGAAATCGTTGGATACAGTGCAGCTTTAGCGCGACCAATATCAGCATTTGCAGCGACTAACTGTTGTTCTGCCTGCGCAACATCTGGGCGCGCCTCTAAAATAGTGGACGGTAAACCCAGTGGAGGCATGGGCGGTAGCGGTAAACCTTTTACATCGCTGGCGGGTACTTTTAAATCTAAAATACCAGTTAATACTGCCAACTGATGCTCTGCAATTGAGCGTTGGCGGGCCAACTCTGGCAATTGTGCTTGCAAGTTATACACCAATACTTCTGATTGATGAACATCAAGTGCTGAAACCACACCGCCTTTATAGCGTTTTTGTGTTAAATCTAAACTATCTTGTCGTGACTTTAGGTTGAGCTCTGTTATTGCTGTTTGCGCATCTAAACTGCAAATCAAAAAGTATTGGTTCGCTACTAAGCTTGTTAATGACAATGCAACAGTATCGCGCGAATAGCGATTTGATAGTGCAAGTGCAGTAGCAGACTCGCGCGCGCGGCGTATTTTTCCCCAAAAATCTAGCTCAAAAACAGTACCAATACCCAGGCTAAAGTTCTTTTGTATTGGCGTTCCGCCAAACACGGGAAACGGCCCTAACTCTGTCACTCGATTTTTCCGAGCACCTGCAGTTAAATCAAACTGCGGCAAAGTCGCAGCGCCTACTTCACGCGCAAATGCGTCAGCCTCTTCAATTTTAGCAACGGCCACTTGGATACTGGTATTGTTTTTTAAAGCACTAGTAACGTATTGGCTTAATAATGCATCTTGGTACAACACCCACCAGTCGTTAGGGATGGCTGCCACTAAGTTATTATCTGCGCCCTCCAGTGTTGCCGCATAGCTAGCTGGTAAACCTGTATCTTTGCGCTTGTAATCTGGCCCAACGGATTGGCAAGCATTTAACGCTAACGCGACACTCAGTATGATTAGACGATATTTCATAATTTTTTCTCTTTGATTTCTAAATATCTACACAGCGGCATTTTTGGCAATAACTGATTTTTTATCAATATCACGTTGTAGCCATGTAAAGAAAAGTGGAATAAAAATGGTGGCTAAGAATGTTGCTAAAATCATACCGCCAAATACACCTGTGCCCATTGAACGGCGCGCCGCAGCACCCGCACCAGTGGCTATCACTAGCGGTACAATGCCCAATACGAACGCCATTGAAGTCATGACAATTGGTCTGAAGCGCATGCGGGCCGCTTCTAATGCTGCTTGTGCCACAGGCATGCCCTCCTCCATTTTTTGGCTGGCAAACTCCACAATTAAAATCGCATTCTTAGCGGCTAGGCCTACCAATGTAATTAAGCCAATTTGGAAGTAAATATCGTTTGGCATGCCACGTAATAACACTGCCAGCAACGCACCTGCCAAGGCAAACGGTACCGCCATAATAACGGCGAGAGGCAATGCCCAAGTTTCAAACTGCGCAGCTAAAATCAAAAATACCATAATAATTGCAAAACCAAAGGCAAAAATTGCCGCCGAACCAGTACGTTTTTCTTGATAAGCTTGACCTGTCCAAGCAATTTGATAACCATCTGGTAAGTTTTCTGCGGCTACTTTTTCAACAGTTTTAATCGCATCACCAGAGCTCACACCTTTGCCCCCGCTACCTAATACTTTGGCTGAAAGTAATCCATTGTAACGCTCAAGCTGCTCAGCACCCACAAT
Organism: Methylophilaceae bacterium; assembly: GCA_031385945.1. Taxonomy (GTDB): domain Bacteria; phylum Pseudomonadota; class Gammaproteobacteria; order Burkholderiales; family Methylophilaceae; genus JANNBX01. Next base: position 23,429 of record JANNBX010000072.1, read on the forward strand.
ATTGCTTACTTTACTAAGCGCTGATAGCGGTATCATAAGACCAGCATTTGAGCGCACATAAACCTTACCTAAATCTTCTGCTTTCATACGATACTCAGCCTCAGCTTGCAATTGCACTCTGTAAGTACGGCCAGATTTATTAAAGTCGTTCACGTATAGCGAGCCCATCGTGCTTTGCAAAGTGGCATAAATATCAGCTACTGGCACACCTTGCGAGATCGCTTTTGCCTCATCAACTTCAACAAATAATTGCGGCACTGTTGGACGGAAAAATGAGTTAATGCCCGTTAAGTTTTGCTCTTTACGTAAGGCGTCCATGAAATTGTTCACAACCCCTGAGAGGCGCATTGGGTCTGAATCAGTGCGGCTTTGTACGTAAACTTCAAAGCCACCAGAGCTACCCAAGCCGCGTATAGCAGGTGGATTAAAGGCGATTGCCATACCATCTGGTTGTTTAGCGCCAATACCAAGCAGCTTACCAACAATACCTTCTGCAGTCGTTTCACGCTCTGACCAGTCTTTCATCCTGACGAACATCGTTGCTGCGCTAGTTTTATTGCCACCACCAATTAAGTCAAAACCATTTACTGCAAATTCAAATTTTACAGCGGGGTCTTTGGCAATTTCTGCACGTACCGCCTCGGTCGTTTTGGTAGTGCGGCTCAATGTTGCGCCATCGGGCATGATTACTGCGGTAATCACATAACCTTGGTCTTCAGCGGGCACAAAGCTACCAGGCACTACCCTGAGCAACACAACTACCAATGCAATTACACCGCCAAAAACCAATGTACCGATAATTTTGTGATGTAACGTTAAGTCGACAGCCTTGCTGTAAAGGTTGGTAAAGCTCGCGAACCAACGGTTAAATGGTTTGAAAAAGGCAGACTCTTCATGTACAGATTTTAAAATAATCGCACATAGCGCTGGCGTTAATGTGAGTGCTACTACGCCAGAAATCACCACTGCAACCGCAACTGTTACTGCGAATTGACGATACATTTCACCTGCAATACCACCTAAGAAAGCGACTGGCACAAATACAGCACACAGCACTAGCACAATTGCTATAACAGCACCTGAAACTTGCTCCATTGATTTAATGGCTGCATTCATGGGTGACAACTTTTCTTCACTCATTAATCGCTCAACGTTTTCTAGCACCACAATCGCATCGTCAACCACAATACCAATAGATAAAATCATGGCAAATAAGGTGAGTGTATTGATTGAAAAACCGAATACCCACAAACCAGCAAAGGTACCAATTAAAGAAATAGGCACCGCAATTAGCGGTATGAGTGTTGCGCGCCAGCTTTGTAAGAATAAGTAAACGACTAATACAACCAGTACCATGGCCTCTGCCAATGTTTTAATCACTTCAATAATGGATGACTTCACAAAATCACTGGTGTCATAAGGTGACTCCCAATCAACGCCTTCAGGAAAGCGCTTTTTGAGCTCATTCATTTTGAGCTTAACTGCCTCAGCCGTATCAAGTGCGTTAGCACCTGTTTGCAAGAAAATCGGTATGCCAACACCAGGCAAGCCATTTAATGCAGTGCGCACATTGTAACTTTGCGAGCCAAGCTCGATACGCGCGACGTCTTTTAAGTAAAGCACACCACGCGGGCCATCAGCGCGAATAATAATATTACCGAACTGACTAGGGTCAATTAAGCGACCTTTGGCAGTAACGGTGTATACCAACTGCTGCGAGCTGGGAGAAGGCTCTTGGCCAATTTTACCTGCTGCATATTGTGCGTTTTGCGCTTGAATGGCGGTCGCAATATCTGTTGTTGTAATACCTAATTGCGCCATACGGTCTGGTTTTAGCCAAACACGCATTGAGTAATCTTGTGCACCAAAAATAGTGGCGTCACCCACACCTTTAATGCGTTTAATTTCATCTAATACATTGAGTGTTGCGTAGTTACTTAGGTACAGCGTGTCATATTTTTTCTGTTTATCAGTCAACATCACCACTAGTAAAATATCATTCGAGCGTTTTTGCACGACTAAACCAGTGCGTCGCACTTCATCTGGTAGGCGCGGCAAGGCGATATTCACACGATTGCTCACGTTAAACGTAGCCTGATTGACATCTGTGCCCACTTCAAACGTAGCAGTAATAGTTAATGTGCCACTAGAGTCTGCACTAGAGCTAAAGTAAAGTAGGCCTTCAACACCGCTTAACTGTTCTTCAATGGGTGCTGCCACGGTTTTAGATAAAGTATCAGCACTGGCACCAGGGTACGTTGCAGTAATCAATACTGTTGGCGGTGCAATCTGTGGATATTGGGCAATTGGCAGTTTAAATGCGGCTGCTAGCCCTGCTAATATGATAATAATGGATAGTACTGACGCAAAAATAGGCCGCGTGATGAAAAATTTAGTCATGTTATTCGCCTATTTCGCTGCAGTATTTTTGGTTGGTTGGCTTGATGTGGTATTTGCTGGCACAGCATCAACCACACGGCCAATGGGCTGCGGCACAATAGCTGCACCTGGGCGTACCTTAATTAAATTATCAGCAATGACCTGATCACCTGCTTTTAAGCCACCTAATATGACCCAATCTTTGCCCTGCCAAGTGCCCTCTTGCACTGGGCGCACAGTTGCAATGGTTTTGCCGTCTTTGTCACGCTGAGCGACATAAACAAATTTTCCTTGGTCGCCAGTCAATACTGCCGTTTGTGGCACTAAAAATACGCCCTCTCGGCTACCTGTGGTAATACGCGCGCGCACAAATTGACCCGGAAGTAATTGTTGATTTGTGTTATCGAACGTAGCACGTAATTGTTGTGTGCCAAAATTAGGGTCAATTTGGCTTGCAGCAAAGTTAAGCTGACCAGTTTGGCGGTATTCTGAACCGTCTGCCAATACTAATGTAACTTTTTGCACATTTTTCTCCGTTAAGCGGCCGCCTAAAGCAGCAAGCTCAGAGTCAGACAAACTAAAGCGCACCCAAATAGGTGACAACTGGACGACTGTTGTCAGTAAGCTAGTGTTAGGCGCAACTAATGCGCCCTCAGAAAACAAAAATCTGCCTGCAACACCGCTAGATGGCGCGGTAACAGTCGTGTAAGATAAATTCAACTCAGCCTCACGCACCATCGCCTCAAATTGCAGCAAACTCGCCTTAGCGACAGCATTATCTGATATTGCATTATCAGCCTCACGCTGACTGATTGCCTCAGTAGCCAGCAAGCCCTTTAAACGCTCAGCCTCACGCTGTGTTTGCTCAATTCGCGCTTTTTGCTGGCTTAATTGTGCTTTGGCACTGGCTAGTGCAATTTGGTATGGCACTGGATCAATTAAAAACATTGATTGACCTGTTTTTATCGGCGCGCCCTCTTCAAACAACTTTTTAAGCAAAATACCACCAACGCGTGGACGGATTTCAACTTCTTTTGCGCCTTCTGTTTGCGCAACAGCCTCAGCGGTAATCGGCACACTTGTTGGCTCAACCGTAATAACACCTACTGGCATAGCTTGCGCAGGCACTGGAGCGTCAGCCGCTTTACCGCAAGACGTTAAGGCCAAAACTGCGAGTAAGGCAGCGTGGACTCTAAAAGAGGTTAAATTTTTATTTAATCCGTTAAGTTTTTTCATGTTTAAGTAAATGACCAAGTAGTTTTATAAATTTTTTATGCGTTATTAGCCTAAAACTTGCTAACATACAAAGTTGAATGTATATTACATACAAACACGAATGTATGTAAACATCTATTTCAATTATTTGTGTTTTATTTACACTTATTTTCAATCAAGACAAACGACACACTAAATGGCAAGAAAAACCAAAGAAGACGCAGAAGTTACACGACAAAGTATTATTGACGCAGCACGCACAGTTTTTTTAGCGCGCGGCGTAAGTCGCTCTACACTAGAACATATTGCCACACAGGCAGATGTAACCCGTGGCGCGGTATATTGGCACTTTAAAAACAAGTCTGATGTTTTTCACGCCATGCGCGAGCAAGTTTTCTTGCCTTTAATTGATCGTATTGAAGACACACTATCTATTTCAAGCAGCGCAAATAATCAAGACGACCCGCTCACACAAATTGAAAATAGCATGTGTGACACGTTAACAGACTTAGAACAAAACATCGAAATGCGTGAAATCTACGAAATTATGATGATTAAATGCGAATATGTAGATGATTTTGCCACTGTTTTACAACAAATACTCAATAACTGCTCAAGTATTACAGACAAAATGGAAACCGCTTATCAGCGTGCCAGTGACTTGAGCCAACTCAACACCAGCCATAGCCCGCGCGCCCTAGCACAAGATACACACCTATTTTTTGGCGGTCTTTTACACATGTGGGTTAAAGACATGGATGGTAGTCGTTATCGCTTTCAAGCTAAAGAACTAGTCAAATCTCACATTGATTTACGCAGAAAGTAACACTTTTACACTAAACATCATGTACCCCTATTAGTACATAATTCAATGTATATTGATTTAATTACACATCAAGGCAAATGCTATGCGGCTACAAGTGGCCAAAAACAGTCGTGCAGATACACCAGTCATTAGTGGTGCCAGCCAATTTATATTAGGCCGACTCAACAACCGCGAGCATATATTAAACTCTTTACTCAGTAATTTAGATGGCATGGTGTATTGCTGCCTTCTTGATACACACTGGACCATGCTTTATATCAGCGATGGCTGTTTAGACATTACTGGCTATCCACCGCAAGAAATTCTCAATAATGGCCGTGTTTCTTATGAAGAACTAACGCACCCAGATGATCGCAAAGTAGTGCGTGAAGCCATTGAAAACGCCATCAAACAACATCTACGTTTTGAAGTGGAATACCGCATTAAAACGCTTCAGGGTGAGGTTAAATGGGTATTTGAGCGCGGCGCCGCTATTTTTAATCCACAAGGTGAAATCGAGGCGCTCGAAGGCTTTATTCAAGATATTACCAAACGCAAGCTTAATGAGCAGGCACTACAAGCGGCTGAGCGGCGCTACCGTAGTATTTTTGAAAACACTGTTGAAGGTATTTTTCAAACCACTGCCGATGGCCAATATTTAAACGCGAATCCAGCACTCGCTAAAATTTATGGTTATGACTCTGCAGAAGAACTGATTTTTAACTTAAATAATATTAGCAAGCAACTCTATGTTGATACATCGCGGCGCGACCAATTTGTAAGCATCATGCAATCACGTGAGCAATTTACTAACTTTGAATCGCAAGTATTTAAGCGCGATGGTTCAGTGATTTGGATATCAGAAAATGCGCGCGCCGTGCAAGATGAACAAGGTGATTTTTTGTATTTTGAAGGTACAGTAGAAGACATTACTGAGCGAAAAAGCTATAGCCAAAAAATGGAGTATCAAGCATCACATGACGATTTAACTGGCCTACCTAACCGCACACTGCTCAAAGACCGCCTACAACAAGCCATCAACAATGCAGACCGTACCAGTAGCCAGTTAGCAGTTGTGTTTGTTGATTTAGATAAGTTTAAAGACATTAACGATAGCATGGGTCACCGTGCAGGTGATGAGCTATTGGTAACCATGGGCAGCCGCTTAGCAAGCTGCCTGCGCGATAGCGACACCGTTGCAAGAGCTGGTGGCGATGAATTTGTGCTGATTTTATCCAACCTTTATCATATTCAGTCACTTAGCTTAACGCTAGACCGCATATTGATGACTATTGCTAAGCCGTACCAAATTCAGCAACGTGAATTTATTGTGACGTGCAGCCTAGGTGTGAGCTTATACCCTGATGACGGCAAAGACTCTGATGCGCTTTTAAAAAATGCAGATGCCGCCATGTATGAGGCAAAAAAAGCAGGTAAAAATAATTACCAGTTTTTTACTAAAGAGTTGAATGCCGTGCTAATTGGCCGTTTAGAGCTAGAGTACCGTTTAAGACAAGCACTAAAACTTGATGAATTTATACTACATTACCAACCTAAAATAAGCCTAGCAAGCGGCAAAATTACAGGCGTTGAAGCGCTTATTCGGTGGCATAACCCTCAACAAGGGCTTATTTCACCTGCAAAATTTATTCCAGTGGCAGAAGAAAGTAACTTAATCGAGCAAATTGGCAAATGGGTTATGCACAAAGCTTGCGCGCAAAGTGCTGCCTACACTAAGCTTACTGGTTCGGCATTTCCTGTTTCAGTTAATGTATCAGCTAGGCAGTTTTATCACCGTCAATTTGTCAAATCAGTTGAGTCATTACTCAGCAAAACGGGTATTGCGCCATCTTCATTAGAAATTGAAATTACTGAGAGTGTATTAGTTGTGCAAACACGGCAGTTTATTAACGTGCTCAAAAATCTGAAAGAAATGGGTATTAAATTAGCGATTGATGATTTTGGCACAGGCTACTCGAGCATTGGTTATTTAAAACACTTTCCTGTGGATAATTTAAAAATCGACCGGAGCTTTGTGAGCGGCTTAGATACTGACTCTGCCAACCAAGCGATTTTAAAAGCGATAGTAGTACTAGGGCATAATTTAGGGCTTAATATTATTGCCGAAGGGGTTGAAACTGTTCCAGAACAGGAATTTTTAGCATCTATTGGCTGTGATGAAATGCAAGGCTATTTATTTAGCAAACCACTAGCCGTAGCAGATTTAAACCAGCTTATACTGAGTAAGAGCGCGCTAAATGTACTCAATAATGATTAAGTACATAAATAACTAAGCTAAAAATATCTAGCAATATCAGCTTAAACATTGATGAGTTGCAGTTAAAAATCTGCTGCGAACTCGTTCTACAGTTGGCGAGTGATCAGCAATTAAAGCCTATTTAACATTTTGGCTTGTGTGCAATTTACGCGTTGGTTATTATGCTGTCATAGCAAAAAGACGGAGCTTTTAACATGCGCATTCAAACAGGTGAGATTTACGGCAAGCAAACCTCTCAGCGTTTTGTCATGTATAACGTAATCAAAGTACAAAAAGCCATTGTCACGTTACAAAATATTGATAATCCGCTGAGCTTATTTGAAACCACTGCCGAAAAACTCGCCAGCGCTGGCTATATCCGTATTAGCCAAACACCGTTTATTGATTTAAACGCCTCAACCCCTAAACGCCGCAAAGCCGTCAAAAAGCCTGCGCGCTGCCCACTTACTTTTGATTTTTTAGAAGATCGCGCTGACTCTGAACGCCCCGCAGCAATAATGCCAAGCTTATTTGGTTAAACTTGTATTTGCATTAGTGTGAGGGCAACAACACAATTTAAACTAAGCTTTGCGCGCGTAATTCTGATTTTATATATGCATAATAAATGGGTGCCGCTACCACACCAGCTAACCCAAATAACGACTCCATCGCTAGCATTGCTATTAAAATCTCCCATGCTTTAGCACTGATCTGCCCACCAACAATACGTGCATTTAAAAAGTACTCTACTTTGTGAATGACGACCAAAAAGAGTAAAGAGCCAATAGCTACGCTTAATGTGTGACTCAAGCTCACAATCACAATCACAGTGTTTGAAATTAAATTACCTAATACAGGAATCAAACCAACCACAAAAGTAATGGCGATCATGGTTTTAACCAGGGGCAACTGCACACCCATCAACGGCAAAACAACTAATAAGTAAATAGCTGTAAAACAAGTATTGAGCGCAGAAATACGAATTTGCGCAAACACAACACGCTTAAATGCTTCGCCAAACATATCTGCTCGCGTGGCTAATGCTCTGGCGAATGGTTTAAAGTCGTCCATTTTTACAGCATCGCGTAACGCCAACATACCGCCAATGATCATTCCTAAAATAATATGTACAGTTACTCGCCCGGCCTCTTTACCAACCACTTGTAACTGGCCGGCATGGTCACGCAACCACACTGCAGCCTCTTGCCTGAATGTATTAGCGTCAGCTGGCAAATGTTCTAGCAGCCAGCCAGGCAAAACCTTGCGAGAGTCCTCAATAATTTGCGCCATTTTTGCCAACAATGCCGTCAAACTGCCTGCATCTGAACGAAAAAATGCCACCAACCCTGCACCAGCAAGCGCCAGCAAACTGACAACGATAATCACTAAAATACTCGCAGCCATTATCTTTGCACGATTGCTGGGTTTTTTAGTAGGAAACCGCTTCGCAATCGCGGTAGTCATCATATTGACTAATTCATATACCAAAAAACCTGCAAGCACTGCTGGCAACAAATGCAATTGCAATACAAATATCAAGGCTAACGCCGTTAAAATCCAAGCGGAAATATCGTATTGATTAGCTATTATTTGATTCAACGGTTTCATCTTCTTAAATGCCTAGTTTCTAGGTGGTCCACCCCTCAAATCATGCCCATCCGCACTATAAATCTCAACTTCGACAAAATCCCCTGGCGTTAAGCCCTCTGCGTCTTCCATATAGACTACGCCATCAATCTCTGGTGCGTCGGCTTTTGTGCGGCCTATCGCTTCAATATTACCTTCCGAGTCACGCACAATCTCATCGACCAGCACGGTTTGCATGCTGCCTACTTTATCTTGCAGCTTAGCCGCGCTAATACGCTCTTGCACAGCCATAAAGCGGCTCAAGCGCTCTTCTTTGACTTCTTGTGGCACATGATCTGGCAAATCGTTGGCTTTTGCACCATCTACTGCTGAATAAGTAAAGCAGCCTACTCTATCTAAATGCGCCTCTTCCATAAAGTCGAGCAGCATTTTAAAGTCATCTTCCGTTTCACCAGGAAAACCTGCGATAAAGGTGCTTCTAATGGTGATATCTGGACAAATTTCACGCCAAGCTTTAATACGGGCTAGGTTATTTTCTGCGTGTGCTGGGCGCTTCATGGCTTTTAAAATGCGTGGGCTGGCGTGTTGAAAAGGTACATCTAAATACGGCAAAATCAAGCCGTCTGCCATCAATGGAATCACCTCATCCACATGCGGATACGGATAAACATAATGTAGGCGCGTCCAAACGCCTAGCTCGCTTAAGCTTTGGCAAAGCTCTGTCATGCGTGTTTTAACTGGGCGGCCATTCCAAAAACCTGGGCGGTATTTCACATCAACGCCGTAAGCTGATGTATCTTGCGAAATCACTAAAATCTCAGAAACACCCGCATTCACCAAGTTTTCGGCTTCATTCAACACTTCGCCAATTGGGCGGCTCACTAAATCGCCACGCATGCTTGGGATAATACAAAAGCTACAACGGTGATTACAACCTTCTGAAATTTTCAGATAAGCGTAATGGCTAGGCGTTAAACGAATGCCTTGTGGCGGCACTAAATCAATAAATGGCTCATGTAATTTAGGTAAATTAGCATGCACATGTGTCATCACTTCTTCTAGCGCATGTGGGCCAGTAACCGCCAAAACACTGGGGTGTGCGGCTTCAACCACGCCTTTTTTAGCCCCTAAACAGCCCGTCACAATCACTTTGCCATTTTTGTGAATGGCCTCACCAATTGCATCTAGGCTTTCTTGCACGGCAGAGTCAATAAAACCGCAAGTATTCACCACCACCAAATCTGAATCTTCGTAACTTGGGCTAATTTCATAGCCTTCTGCACGTAATTGGGTGAGAATACGCTCAGCATCTGAGCCGGCTTTAGGGCAGCCCAGTGACACAAAGCCGACTTTAGGCGCTTTAGTGCCTATTTTATTACCTCTTATTGCAACTGTTTCGCTCATGATTCACTCTTAAATTTTATGTATATTATTGTCATTGCCTGGCTGTACGTTGTGGTACTCATGGCCGCTACCGAAAAAAATGTTATTTCTGGTATTCTAACCTTTTTGTTTTACGGCTTAATTCCTTGTGCAATCTTTTTGTGGATATTTGGCGCTAAACATCGTCGCTTTAAACAGCAGCAAAAACTAATGCAACAAGAACCCAATCAAGCCGACACTGGAGATTCCGAGCCCAATTAGTAAAATTTGACTCAACGTTTCTTTCAGCGCCGTGCGTTTATGCAAACCAGGAATCAAGTCAGCCACCGCCACATAAATCATACTAGAAGCGGCAATACCTAAAATATAAGGCACCCAGCTTTGCAGAGTTTGTAGCGCAAAATAAGCAATCACACCACCTACAGCTGTGGCTAAACTTGAGCCTAAATTGAACAGCAAAGCTTGCTTTTTGGTATAACCTGAGTGCAGTAAAATCAGAAAGTCACCCACTTCTTGAGGAATTTCATGGGCAATAATCGCCATTGCCGTGACTAAGCCGACTTGAATATCAACCATAAAAGCGGCAGCAATCAAAATACCATCAACGAAATTATGAAAAGTGTCGCCTATCATAATCATCATGCCGCTACGACCGTGGTCATGGTCATGGTTGTGGTTGTGGTTATTAGATTTGGCTGTGATACTAGGTGGCTTTGTCGTCACCGCTTTGAATTTGGTGCTGGTTTTATCTTTGGTTACAAGCGCGTTATCAGGGCAATGCGCTTCATCATGCAATGCATGCACTTCGCAGTGGTCGCCATGACAATGCCGCCAAAGCACGAGCTTTTCTAAGATAAAAAATAACAATAAACCACACAAAATGGTTGTAGCAGCCGTTTTTATGCTGCTGGCTTGCTCAAACGCTTCAGGTAAAATTTCCAAAAAAACCGCACCTAGCATGGCACCAATGGCATAGCTCACCAGTAGAGGAATCCACTGCGTACGGGTATTAAGTGCTACAACTGCCGCAAATGACACACTCAGCAAACCACCGATTGCACTGGATAATATAATCCAAGTAAGTACTGAAAATTCTGAAAAAACCATCTATATAGCCAGTAAAATCAATCTATTATTATAAATGAGCGTCATCTAAATCACTATTTTCAAACGATATAGCGAAGTCACTTCTTTCACTCGCGCCGCATAGAGTGGGTCAGATTGATCCGTCGATTTTGCATGTTTAGGCTTAATGTCTAGCTTCTCTGCAATCGCTAAACCAGCATCAGCAATCCATGTTGTTAGCTCTTTAGCAGTGCGCAAACCAATATGCTCAGCTAAATCAGATAATATTAACCATGCTTCACCATTGGTGTTTAGGTGAGCTTTAACACCACTTAAAAAGCCTTTTAACATCGTACTGTTAGGGTCGTAAATGGCATGCTCTATAGGCGCATTGGCCTTGGCTGGCAGCCATGGTGGATTGCAGACGATTAAGTCAGCTTTTACATTATTAGTCGGAAATAAATCAGCCTCAACTAAAATCACTTGCTTGGCTAATCCTAGGCTTTCCATATTTGCAGTTGCGCATTGCAAAGCGCGCGGGCTGTTGTCTGTTGCGGCAATTTGTTTAACGCCACGTTTGGCTAAAATAGCGGCTATCACGCCGGTGCCAGTGCCAATATCAAAGGCAGTTTTTACATTATTGAGTAGTACTTGGTCGTTAAATTTTGCGGTTTGAAGTAGCTCTAAATACTCACCACGCACAGGGCTGTAAACACCGTAATACGGGTGAATTGGCGCTTCTAGTGCATCAATAAACACGCCTTTTTTACGCCATTCGTTAGCGCCCATCATGCCGAGTAACTCACGCAAGCTTAAGACAATTTTAGCGGGTAGCTTGCCTACTATTGAGTTGGTAACAGCATCTTTTACATCAGGCGCACGGCGCAAGTCTGAGCTGCCATCTTCTAGCAAAATGAGTATTTTATTGGTAATGCTGGCGCGCTGAATTTGCCGCGCACGGTGTTGGTGAAAGGCTTCTAGCATGGTTGCGGCAGGCTTAATTGGCTTACTATCAAAACGCTTAGTGATGGCTTGCAATAGTTGTTTAGCGTTTTGAAAATCACCGCCGCGATACATCAACCCTGCTCCTTCACACACTTGAATATAAGCGGCTTTAGCGTTCGTGGTGTCATCTGCGATGATGATATTTTTAGGTGGGGCAAGATTGGCTTCAGATTGCCAAACGGCTGTTTGTGTACTTTTTTTATCCTGCCAGGTGACGTTTACAATGGCGGGGCTAGTGTGCGCTGTGTTCAAATGCGTTCTCAATAATGGTCTATTTTCACATCCATTTTATCACGCAAGGCGTCACCCCCTAAATTTATTGCCAAAATGAGGCTCATAAAGCTCAGACCAACCAGTAACACATAGTGCGGCGCAACTAACATATACCGCACCGCATCGCGCAGCATGGCGCCCCAGCTGGCGTTTGGCGCTTGTATGCCAAGGCCTAAAAAAGACAGTGAAGCTTCAGCAATCATCACACTAGCGAGGCTATAAGTAGCCTCAACCACCAATATTGAAGCGAGCAGTGGCAATATATGCCGCAACATCAAGCGTAAATCGGTTGCGCCTAAAGATGCCGCGGCCTGCACATGCTGGCGATTGCGTAAACCCAACACTTGCCCGCGCGTGAGCCGTGCGTAACTCACCCAACCTGTCACACACAACGCAATGATTAAATTATCTAAACCCGCGCCTAAGACAGCCGCAAAAGCAATTGCCAGCAAAATACCAGGGAAAGCCATCACAATATCGGTGATTTTCATTAAAACCACATCCATCCAACCACCGTAAAACCCTGCCAGCAAGCCGATTGTTGTGCCAATCACCATGGTGATTATAGTGACTAACAAAGCCACGAATAATGAAATTTCAGCGCCCACAATTAAGCGCGCCAAAAGGCTACGACCTAAATCGTCAGACCCTAACCAATAAGTGCTGTTTGGGCTAAATAATATGGCGTTAAGGTCTATCTGGTTAGGATTCAACTGTAAAAAATGCCCAGCGCAAATTGCCAAAAACCAAAAACCTAAAATAAAGATGGCAAATTTCTTCACGTTTGTTACCCACCCAACTTAACGCGCGGGTCAGCCAGCTTATACAACACATCTGTCAACAAATTCACCAACACGTAACTCAGCGCCACTACCAATACGCAAGCCTGTGTTACTGGGTAATCGCGCTTTTCGATACTCTCAACCAATAATCGCCCTATGCCGTCCCAACTAAATATTGTTTCAGTAATCACCGCGCCAGCCAATAAACTACCCATTTGCAAACCCACAATGGTGATAATCGGCAAAAGTGCCGCGCGTAGTGCATGGCGAATAATCACAGTCGATTCAGACAACCCTTTAGCCCGTGCGGTGCGAATATAATCATCATTCAATACTTCTAAAAGACTAGTACGTGTCATGCGCGTAAGAATCGCACTCAAACCAAAACCCAAAGTAAGCGCTGGTAAAATAATCGCAGTGTTTGAGTCCATACCGCTGACCGGCAGCCAACCAAGCCACACAGCAAATATCAACATCAGCATAGGCCCCAACCAAAAAGCGGGCATGGCTGACAGCCGCACACTCACAAGAGTCACCACTAAATCTTGCCACTTACCGGCTTTGAGTGCTGCAAAAATACCCAGTGGAATGCCGATGCTAACGCCAATCAACAAGGCTAAAAACGCTAATTTAAGCGTGGCAGGATAACGACTTCTAATGAGCTCAATGATTGGGGTTTTAGTGTGTATAGATTGGCCAAAATCAGCATGAGAGAGTTTGGTTAAATAGCTCACAAATTGAGTTGGTAAGGGCTGATTTAAACCCAAATCAGCACGTAATGCTTCACGGTCTGCTACGCTGGCAGAGTCACCCAGCATGACATCCACTGGGTCACCAGGCACAGCATGAACAAGCAAAAACGTGAGCAAGAGCACGCCGAAAATGACGGTGATAAAACCAAATAGCTGTTTTAAAAAAAGCACTTAAATACCAACCATCCTCATTCCCGCGAAGGCGGGTATCCAGCCAACTACCATGCATAACTTAGTTGATAATTTAAAGTGCTGATTAAGTTGAACCCTGCCTAGATTCCCGCCTTCGCGGGAATGACGGTTCAGA
>JANNBX010000111.1:0-9353 GCA_031385945.1 Methylophilaceae bacterium
GCACCTAAAACATTATTGCCAGCACACGTTGAAAAACTTGGCGTACATGTTTACCACGATATGAAACAAGGCTTAAAAGATGTCGATGTTGTGATGATGTTGCGCCTACAAAATGAGCGTATGACAGGTGCACTACTACCCAGCCCTGCAGAATATTTCAACACATTTGGCTTAACTGCCGAAAAATTAGCTTACGCCAAAAGTGACGCGATTGTGATGCACCCCGGCCCGATGAACCGTGGGATAGAGATAGATTCTAGCGTTGCAGATGGCAAACAGTCTGTGATTCTGCCGCAGGTTACTTATGGTATTGCGATTCGAATGGCAGTCATGAGTATTTTAGCTGGTAATCAGAATGAAGGCGGTAGAGCATGAAAATTGCCATTAAAAATGGTCGCCTGATAGACCCTAAAAACAATATTGACGCCGTTCAAGATGTATTTATCGCCGCTGGCAAAGTGGTTGGTATCGGCCAAGCGCCTGCTGATTTTGAAGCCAACAAATCGTTAGATGCTACTGGTTTAATTGTGTCGCCAGGTTTGGTGGATATGGCAGTTCGCCTGCGTGAGCCGGGCTTAACCTACAAAGCCACACTTGAGTCTGAACTCGAAGCCGCTGTTGCAGGTGGTATAACCAGTCTGGCTTGTTTGCCAGACACCAACCCAATGCTAGACGAACCTGGCTTGGTTGAAATGCTAAATTACCGCGCTAAACAGCTTAACTTAGCGCATGTTTACCCATTGGGTGCACTCACTAAAAAATTAGATGGCAAACAAATTACCGAGATGAATGAACTCAGTGATAAAGGTTGTGTAGGTTTTAGCCAAGCCGATAATTCAATTACTGATAGTAGTATTTTACTGTCCACTATGAAATATGCTGCTACATACGGCTTCACACTATTTTTGCGTGCTGAAGACTACTTTTTAAGTAAAGACGGCGTGGCGCATGAAGGCGAAATTGCGACACGTTTAGGCTTAAAAGGCATTCCCGTGATTGCTGAAACCATCGCTATTAGCACCATGATTCAATTGGCTTCTGAGACCGGTGTGCGCCTACACTTATGCAGATTGTCCAGCGCTGAAGGAGTAAACTTAGTGCGTATCGCTAAAAAATCTGGCTTAAAAATCAGCTGTGATGTCGCCGCACACCAATTACACCTTACCGAACACGACATTGGTTTTTTTAACAGCCACTGTCATTTAACGCCACCACTACGCACCGAGCGCGACAAAAACGCTTTAATAGCAGGGCTAAAAGACGGCACAATAGACGCGATTTGTTCTGACCACTGCCCCGTAAATGACGACGCAAAATTATTGCCTTTTGCTGAATCTGAGCGCGGCGCCACTGGTTTAGAGCTACTCTTGCCGCTTACACTTAAATGGGCCACTGAAAATAAAGTTAGCTTAAAAGACGCTATAAGCAAAATCACTAGCCAAGCAGCAGACAATCTTGGCATCAACGCAGGGAATTTAAGTGTTGGCAGTGATGCTGACATTTGCCTGTTTGACGCCAATGAATACTGGCAAATCATGCCAAAAAACTTAAAATCAGATGGCAAAAACTCACCGTTTTTGGGTTTAGAAATAGCTGGCAAAGTCAAACGCACGCTGGTGCACGGCAATATCGTTTTCTAGGTCATATTAGTTATAAATAACCAGCATTATTTGTAATGCTTGAGCGCGATGGACGACTCATTATTAAGTTACACTCAACTGAGGGTTTTAATATGAAATACCAAGCCGCCGAACCCGCCACTGCTACACCCACTAATATATTTTCAAGGCGGCAGTTTATTCAAGCGGCCTTCGCGCTGCCCGTATTATTCGCCTTACCAAAACCTGCAAATGCCGCAAGCAGCATACACATGCTAGAAGGCCAAGTTTTTATCAACAATAAACTGGCTGATTACAATACGCTGGTGAGAGTCGGTGACAAAATCACTGTCTCCCATGATGGAAAGTTCGCTTTTAGGTTAGGTGGCGATGCGTTTTTATTGCGAGGTGGTACAGCGCTTGAGTTAGAGCGCAGCAATAATCTGCTTCTCGGCGGCTTACGGCTACTCACTGGTGGCTTACTCGCTGTCTTTGAAAAACGCAAAAAACCATTACTCATACACACCAACATTGCCACGATTGGCATACGCGGTACTGGCGTTTACATCAGCACTCAGCCCTATCAACTTTATACCTGCACCTGCTATGGCGAAACCAGTTTGAGCGTTGGCAAGCAACATGAGCTTATTTCTGCCACACATCACAATGCACACACGGCTGGTAAAAACGAGCAAGGTGTCATGGCCATGCAGGCAACCCAAGTAATAGATCACACTGATGAAGAATTGCGCATGCTTGAAAGCTTAGTTGAGCGTAAACCACCTCTTCATAGCTAAACTGTTAGACAATCCCTAAATTATCTAGTCCAGACGACAAATCTTTACCGTGTGCGCCTTTACCTTCTAGTTTAATTTTCAGGCGAATATCATTTACCGAGTCAGCGTTTCTTAAGGCATCTTCGTAAGTAATTAAATCGGCCTCATACAAATCAAATAATGCTTGGTCAAATGTTTGCATACCGATTTCGCGTGACTTCGCCATAATCGATTTAATTTCATGCACATCACCTTTGAATATAAGATCTGAGATCAATGGTGAGTTGAGCATTACTTCAACCGCCGCCACACGGCCTTTACCATCTGTTTTTGGAATTAACCGCTGAGAAATAAATGCTTTCGTGTTGAGTGATAAATCCATTAACAACTGATGGCGGCGCTCTTCAGGGAAGAAGTTAATAATGCGGTCTAGCGCTTGATTGGTGCTGTTTGCATGCAGGGTACACATACACAAGTGGCCTGTTTCCGCAAAAGCAATCGCGTAATCCATGGTGTCGCGGTCACGCACCTCACCAATCAAAATTACATCTGGCGCTTGGCGCAGAGTGTTTTTCAATGCAGCAAACCAGTTTTCAGTGTCCACACCAACTTCACGTTGGGTAACAATACAGTTACGATGGTCATGCACAAATTCAACAGGGTCTTCAATAGTAATAATGTGGCCGTAACTATTTTGATTACGGTAACCAACCATCGCCGCTAATGAGGTCGATTTACCTGAGCCGGTACCACCCACAAAAATAACCAAACCACGTTTGGTCATGGCAACTTCTTTTAAAATTTCGGGTAAATTTAAGTCTTCAAACTCAGGAATCTTGCTAGTGATAGTACGAAATACCATACCCGTTGAGCCACGTTGCACAAAAGCATTTACCCTAAAACGCGCTACATTTGGCAAGCCAATGGCAAAGTTGCATTCACTGGTTTTTTCAAATTCTGAGGCTTGTTTGTCGTTCATAACTGAACGTGCAATCTCTTTAGCTTGGCCTGGCGTGAGTGCTTGATTTGTCACTGGCGTCATTTTTCCATCAATCTTCATGGCTGGTGGAAAACCTGCGGTGATAAATAAATCTGACGCTTTTTTGGCAATCATCAAGCGTAATAAATCAAATACAAATTTCTCTGCCTGACCTTGATCCATCGTTGTGTCCTATCTTTTTTAGCTTAATGGTTTTAGTTAAAGTTGTCTTTGTTAGTCGCTTTAGAACGCGCTTCAGCGACTGAAACCACGTTTCTGCGTACTAAGTCAGTTAAGTTTTGATCTAGCGTCTGCATACCAATATTTTGGCCTGTTTGAATAGCTGAGTACATTTGTGCAATTTTGTTTTCGCGAATTAAATTACGAATGGCAGGCGTACCAATTAAGATTTCATGCGCAGCAACACGGCCCTGCTCATCTTTTGTTTTCAGCAAAGTTTGTGAAATTACCGCGCGAAGGGACTCTGATAACATTGAACGAACCATTTCTTTTTCAGCCGCTGGAAACACGTCCACAATACGATCCACCGTTTTAGCGGCAGAGCTTGTATGCAATGTGCCAAATACTAAATGACCTGTTTCAGCGGCAGTTAGCGCTAAACGAATGGTTTCAAGATCACGCATTTCGCCCACTAAAATCACATCCGGATCTTCACGCAAGGCAGAGCGCAAAGCGTTAGCAAATGACAATGTATGCGGGCCAACTTCACGTTGGTTAATTAAACATTTTTTAGATTGGTGCACAAACTCAATTGGGTCTTCTACCGTTAAAATATGGCCAAAATCATTTTCGTTAATATAATCAACCATTGCTGCCAATGTGGTTGATTTGCCAGAGCCTGTTGGGCCTGTAACCAACACAATACCACGTGGGGTTTGGGCGATTTCTTTAAAAATAGGCGGGCAATTTAGCTGTTCTAAGGTGAGCACTTTTGATGGAATAGTACGAAAAACCGCAGCAGCACCGCGGTTTTGATTAAAAGCATTTACGCGAAAGCGCGCTAAATTAGGAATCTCAAATGAAAAATCGCACTCGAGTGTTTCTTCGTAAACTTTACGCTGACCGTCATTCATAATGTCGTAAACCATGTCATGCACTTGGCTGTGATCCATTTCTGGCACGTTAATACGACGCACATCGCCATGCACGCGTATCATCGGCGGCAAGCCAGCAGATAAGTGTAAATCAGACGCTTTATTTTTAAATGAAAATGCTAGTAAATCTGAAATGTCCACGGGCCGCTCCTGCTATAATTTTAGGCTAATATTTTAGGTTTAAAACGTATTGGTAGATTATGACGACAATTACCCATCGCTTGCAAGCTATACACGCATCAATTACGCATATTTGTGAAAAAAGTAATCGCCATAAAGCCTTTAAAAATCAATCCGTAACAGATTCTATTCAATTAATTGCTGTAAGCAAAATGCAGCCAGCAAATAACGTACGTGAAGCATTTTTAAGTGGTCAAACTCACTTTGGCGAAAACTACGTGCAAGAGGCGCTTGCAAAGCAAATAGAGCTGACCGATTGCGCGATTACTTGGCATTTTATTGGGCCCATACAAAGTAACAAAACTAGCGTTATTGCCGAGCATTTTGATTGGGTGCATACGGTTGATCGATTAAAAATTGCTGAGCGGCTTAACAACACTTGTCTTGTATTGAACAAAAAGTTAAACATTTGCATTCAAGTTAATGTGAGCGAAGAGGCAACTAAAAGTGGTGTGTTATTACGTGATTTGCCACAACTTGCCGAGCAAATAAAACAACTGCCCAACCTTAATTTGCGCGGACTCATGGCAATACCTGCGCCTACCAAAGATGTTGCATTACAACATTTGCAATTTGAGCAAGTGCGGTTAGCAGCTCTAGGGCTAAATGCCCATAGTTACGCGCTAGACACTCTATCAATGGGTATGTCTGACGACTTTGAGGCGGCCATTTTAGAGGGTGCAACCATGATAAGATTAGGCACACTTATTTTTGGCGCTAGAGCTTAAACTGCACTTTAACTGCGCCCAAACTGCACATTCAGAATAAAAAGTGCTAATCATTTAGCTTTCAACAACAGTTAAATCATTATCATTGCTGAATATAAAATCATTGCTGAATATAAATTTGTACCTGAGCATCACAAAAACTAAAATTTAGGCTTTAAATGTCAACACGAATAGAATGCAAATTCAAAATAGATTTTTAACACTACCAGCAACACCAAATTAGCGTAATCAACTTATGAGCCAAAACTTAGTTACAAACACCTCAGATACAACCATACCCAGCATTAGCTTCATTGGTGGTGGCAATATGGCAAGCGCTCTAATTAGCGGCTTACAAAAGCAAGGTTTTGCTATGACCCAAATCACAGTAGTTGAGCTAGACGCTGCAAAACGTCAACAATTGCGTGATAATTTTAATGTCAATACTGCAGACCAACTGATGGCTGCCTGCAAAGCTGATTTAATTGTTTTAGCTGTAAAGCCACAACAATTACGCGATTTAGCTATTTTTTTAGGTGGTCAATTACAAAATCAGCTAGTTGTTTCTATTGCGGCAGGCGTGCGTAGCGCTGATTTGTCGCGCTGGCTGGGCGGGTACAACAACATTGTACGTGTAATGCCAAATACGCCTGCGCAGATTGGCATGGGTATTTCAGCGCTATATGCCATGGCACAGGTGAGTGCGTTGCAGCGTGCGCAGGCAAGTAAGCTGCTCGAGGCCGTTGGTAAAACGCTTTGGCTAGAAGATGAGTCACAAATGGACGCAGTAACGGCTATTAGCGGCAGCGGCCCAGCTTACGTGTTTTATTTAATAGAAGCGCTACAAAACGCAGCGGTTACTCTCGGTTTATCTGAAGAGCAAGCGAAGCAATTAGCATTACATACGTTTGCGGGCGCTGGGCAATTAGCCTTACAAAGTGCAGATGATATTGTCGCGTTGCGCAATCAAGTTACCTCAAAAGGTGGCACAACCGAGCAAGGCATTTTAAGTTTAACCCAGCACGATATTAATGGCGTAATGCTGGCTGCAGCGCAAGCAGCGGCGGCTCGCTCGCGTAGCTTGGCTGATAGCCTAGGTCGAGATTGAAAAATTTTTAATACTAAATTAAGACTGAAAACCGAGATATATCCATGCTAAACAATGGCTTAAGCTTTTTACTTAACACACTTTTTGGCTTGTTAAGCACTGTATTTTTACTACGATTTTACTTTCAGCTGTGTACGGTACCATTCAAAAATCCATTTGGGCAAGCACTTATCAGCATAAGCCAATTTTTAGTTAAACCACTCAGGCGCATTATTCCAAGTATTGGCAAGCTTGATGCCAGTACTTTTTTGTTAGCGTTTTTATGTCAATTGCTGCTTGTGCTTAGCATTCAACTTTTGCGTGGTATCCCTTTGATGTTCATTAGCGTTGAGCAGTGGTGGGCATTGCTAGGTTTAGCGCTCATTGGTGTTGTTAAACTGAGCTTTTACATTTTTTTATATGCATCTATTGCTCAAGTATTACTCAGCTGGATCAATCCTTACACAATCATAGCACCCGTGTTGAGCGCACTTACCAAACCTGTTTTGAGCCCTTTGCAAAAGCTTGTACCAGGTAAAAATGGTCTAGATTTTAGTCCGCTTATCTTATTTATAATTGGTCAATTGTGTTTAATCATGTTTGTATTTCCCTTAGAAAACACACTGTTACGCTTGTTTTAATTGATTTTTTTACCAATACTATTGATGTTTCTGGCTGAGTGTTTTATATTGATTCGTGAGCGAATAATAATCTTAGTGGTTACCATCCTACTGGATGGTTTTTCTTCCATACAGATTCTTACAATCTAGCGTATCCTTTAAGTACTGAGTTTTTAAGAAAACCAACTGACACAATGGCAATAGAACTCACCCAAGAGATTATCTCATTTAAGCAATGGCGCTCAAATGTCACTGATACTGTTGCTAAGTATCGCGACTGGCTAATCAAAACGCGCACTGCAGACTCAATTCAAGAACTACGTCTGTACGATATTGAAGAATCGCTGAAGCATGATTTTTTAGTGATTGCTTTTGTCGGTGAGTTTTCTCGCGGCAAAACAGAGATGATTAACGCGCTATTTTTCGCTGATTATAACCAACGCTTATTACCCTCAGACGCTGGTCGCACCACGATGTGCCCCACTGAAATTATGTATGACGAGCGTGAAGAAACATGCATTAAGTTGCTACCGATTGAAACACGTCAAAACAACGATTCTTTTAGCTTTTTAAAAAGTAACGCTAAATTATGGACCAAAATTAAGCTTAACACCGAGAGTGCTGACAGCATGCAAGAAGGTTTGCAAGAGCTGGTGCGGCGTAAAGAAGTGTCCGTAGAAGTTGCCCAAAAACTTGGGTTATGGGATGACTCTGACCAAATGATGATTGCCGCTGCGCGTAAAACTGGACTAGTTGAAGTGCCCGTTTGGCGGCATGCCTTGATCAATTACCCGCATCCGCTACTCAAAAGTGGCTTAATTATTTTAGACACGCCCGGCTTAAACACACTAGGGGCTGAGCCAGAGCTCACCATTAATATTTTATCTAACGCGCACGCGGTGATTTTTTTACTCGCAACCGATACCGGCGTCACCAAATCAGATATGGATATTTGGACGCAGTACATTAAGCCGCGCGGCAATCACAAATTAGCGGTGCTTAACAAAATTGATATTTTATGGGACGAATTAAAAACCAGTGCTGAAATTGCCAAAACAGTACAAAAACAAGTGGACGATACCGCTAAACAGCTTAATTTAAGACCTGAAGGTGTGTTTGCTATTTCGGCACAAAAAGCGCTACTGGCTAAAATTAGAAAAGACCCAGTGTTGCTCGAAAAAAGTGGTATTGGCCGTGTGGAAGCGTCATTAGCCACGAAAGTGTTGCCACAAAAATACGCTATATTACGCAGCTCGTTTATTAGCGAGGTGAATTTAATGCTTAAAAATTCACGCAGAGGTATTCAAAAGCGCCAATTAGTGACTCAGCGTCAGTTAAGTGATTTTCAAAGCTTAAAAGGTAAAAATAAAGATGTCGTTCAAACCTTGCTGAACCAAGTAACGTCGGATAGAAAATCTTACGAAAATAGCGTTTTATCATTTTCAAAATCAAACTTGAAAATTACCGCGATGGGTGAGCAGCTACTTAAACTACTTAGCACCGAAAACTTGAATACGCTCATGACGCATTACAAACAAGAGATTGGTGATAGTTGGACCACGCGAGGTTTAGTTGGTGGTATGAATAATTTAGCGCGCGTAACCGCTGATTTAGCCAGACAAGTGCACGCACAAGAGGCAGAAATTAAGCAGCTAGTTGTGGAGCTTTACGCGATGTTCCATGAAAAACATGGCTTTGAAAAACTATCGCCGCCCGATTTACGTATTGAACAATTTTTACCGCGTATCAACGCCTTAGAAGCATTAACAAAAGAGTTTTGTAGTAATCCTGTGAATGTCATGACAGAAAAACACTTTTTGATTCGCAAGTTTTTTGTAGGGCTTGCCAGCCAAATGCAGGAGATTTATAGCGATGCACATGGTGAAGCACAAAAATGGTTGCACGAAGTATCTGCGCCGCTACGTCATCAAATGATTGAGCATAAGTCTGATTTAGAAAAAAGAATTGTGTCGCTCATGCGTATACACCACAACTTAGACACGCTACAAAAAAACATGCTTGATTTAGAACTAGAGTTAAACACCATTACCAGACATACCAATGAGCTTGATTCAATTACACTAAGCTTATTACAATCTGGTAAATCTAGCTTGGCCAATTTAGCGACAACCAAACCTACCGCACCGCAAACATTGGGCATGGCTAATTTATAGTGCTTGGGTCCTTAAATAGCTTAACGTTCAGTTAGCTTGGCGTTTAGATATGTTTAGATATTAAGTGATGCTATTACTCGATATAAACGCCAAAATTACTCAGTAGTTGTGTACGAG
>JANNBX010000170.1:0-1846 GCA_031385945.1 Methylophilaceae bacterium
TAAATTAGCGAACAAATCAAACGTATGGTTAATCACCCAATCGGTACGCGCACCTGGGCGATCTACTTTATTGATTACCACAATTGGTTTTAGGCCAAGTGCTAGGGCTTTTTTAGTCACAAATCGTGTTTGTGGCATCGGGCCTTCAACCGCATCTACCAGCAATACCACGCCGTCTACCATACCCAATACGCGCTCTACTTCGCCACCAAAGTCCGCATGGCCTGGTGTATCGACGATGTTGATATGGGTGCCTTCATACACCACAGCGGTGTTTTTAGCCAAAATAGTAATACCGCGTTCTTTTTCCAGATCGTTGCTGTCCATCACGCGCTCTACCACGGCATGATGAGAGGCGAAAGTGCCTGCTTGTTGTAAAAGTTTATCTACCATGGTGGTTTTGCCATGGTCAACGTGGGCGATAATTGCGACATTGCGCAGGTTGCGAGAATTAGGGGTGCTAGACATATTTGCTGCCAGAGGTTTGAAAGGGCGCGATTTTAACACATTTGCAGTATTTAAATTTGTAATCGGCTAATTAATTTGACATTTGCGCTTAAATGGTTATACTGCGCGCAAGTTAAAACTTTTGCTTATTTAGTTTTAAGCTTTTAGTTTTAAATCCATCGCCCTGACCCAATTGCTGCTCGTGAAATGTTGAAGCGGCTATCATATAGACTAATAGTCTATCTTTTACTGGTTAGCGGCTATGCCCGTGCGCTGGTAAAAAGCATTTTAAATTTTTGTTTTGTTAATAATGTGCTTTACGCGTTTATATTAAGTTTTATATATTTATAATTTTAAATTTTAAATTTATATACTTTTTATATGTGTTTGCTTGCGCCCTTTTTGCTTTATTTTTATTTGTTATTACTTTATAGGTGATAACTGAGAAAGGGACAATATTTTGTCTTTAGAATTAAACACCCCTGAATTAAATACTTCAGAATCAGCCTCAACAGCGTCAAACGCTTTTGAATCTTTAAACTTACACCCAACTTTATTGCGTGCCGTGCTAGAAGCTGGCTATACAACGCCAACTGCGGTACAAGCGCAAGCCATCCCGCCGGCTTTACAAGGTCGCGACATTATGGCCTCTGCCCAAACTGGCACTGGTAAAACTGCTGCTTTTACTTTACCTGCACTCAACTTATTAGCCACACCGCATGCATCAAATAGCCGTGGCCCACGTATCTTGGTGCTGACGCCAACACGTGAACTGGCTGCACAAGTCAACGAAGCTGCACGTAAATATGGTAAATATATCCGCGCGCGCACGGTAAGTATCGTAGGCGGCATGCCTTACCCATTACAAAATAAACTATTGTCACAACCCTTGGACATTTTAGTGGCCACACCTGGCCGCTTTATTGACCACATGGAGCGCGGCCGTATTGACCTTAGCCGCTTGCAAATGTTGGTGTTGGATGAGGCCGATAGAATGCTGGATATGGGCTTTATGCCGGATGTAGAAAAGATTTGCGCTGCATTGCCTAAAGAGCGTCAAACGCTATTATTCTCTGCCACGCTTGATGGCATTGGTCATATTGCCAAACAATTTTTAAATAACCCAATCACACTACAAGTGGCATCTCAGCGTGAAAAACATGCCAATATTGAGCAACGTTTGCACTTTGTAGATGACATGACGCATAAAAACAAACTGTTAGAGCATTTGTTAATTGCACCAGACATGAACCAAGCAATTATTTTCACCAGCACCAAGCGTCACGCAGATGTACTTGCAGAAGATTTATATGCTGCAGGCCACAAAACGGCTGCGCTGCATGGTGACATGACACAGGGTGCGCGTAACCGCACACTCACAAAATTACGCCATGGTGAT
>JANNBX010000247.1:0-3351 GCA_031385945.1 Methylophilaceae bacterium
GTTTTCCCAAGCGAGCAATACATCGCCAATACCACGCTCAACAAAAGTAGTGGTTGAGCCACGTGCGCCTGTGTCTAGTACTGGTACATTTTTCAATAACTTGCCAACAAACTCTTTAGTTTTAGCTTCATCGTTGCCGTATTTTTTCTGTGCAAATGCCCAAGCCGCTAGGTAATTCCAGCGTGCGCCACCCGATGTTTTAGGGTTTGGCGTAATCACTGATACGCCGGGCTTAATCAAATCATCCCAATCTTTAATGTTTTTTGGGTTGCCTTTACGCACCAATAAAACAATGGTTGAGGTGTAAGGTGAGCTGTTGTGCGCTAAACGTTTTTGCCAATCTTTAGGAATTAACTTACCTTTTTCATAAAGTTGATCAACGTCATAAGCCAGCGCAAGTGTTGCAACATCAGCGTCTAAGCCATCAATAATGGCACGTGCTTGTTTACCAGAGCCGCCGTGTGAGCCTTTAATCGTCACTTTATCGCCCGTTTTAGCTAACCAATATTGACTAAATGCCGCATTAAAGTCTTGATAAAGCTCGCGAGTTGGGTCGTATGATACGTTGAGCAATGTAATATCGGCTGCCAAACTAGATAAGGGCACAAAGAGCGCGCTAATCAGTAAGGTCTTCTTTAATAAATTCAATTTTTTCGTCATTTTGTTTCTTTCTAATTACTAATATTTGAATGCTTAAAGCCTAAAAGCCTAAAAGCGTTAACTCTGTGTAGAAAAAGTCGGATGAGTCATCACGATCTGCCTGACCAGCCCCTTTACGTGAGGTATCTTTTACAAAATCACCCGCCCAAAAGTGCGCGTAGCCGATATTGAGTGATGCGTATTGGTTAATTGGAAAACGTACGCGCAAATCAACCTCTTTGCCTAAATCAGTACCGCTTTTGCCCGTTCTGTCACGTAAGTTGTTGCCTGCATTCCAACGATCTGACGCGCTATCTAAGCGATACCAACTAAAACTGGTATCTACTTTTACGTTATCTAAAAATGCTACTTTTGGATCAAACTCTAAGTGCAATTTAGGCGTACGAATATTTTCCATTTGGATGTAATCATTGTTAGACCAAGGTCGAGCAAAACCGAATAATCGTTCAAAACGCTGATTACTGGTTTTATCTTTGTTGGCAACCGGTGTTGCATCGTCACCTGTTGCTAAGCCATAAGATGCACTGACTCTAGGTTTCCAAGTGTTGTTAAAGGTATAACCCACTTCTGCGTTGTAAGCATGTGCATCGTGATCTACATTGATTTTGCCCAAAGCATTACTCAAAAAGCGGTCTTGATTACCCCATTGTTTAACGTAGGCTGCGTCATAATCCCAACCTGAATTAAACACACCATAAGCACGCAAACCTGCAGTATGAATTGTGCGATCAATCTGCGCTTGGCTGAGTGCCGCGCCTGCTAGCTCTTTACCATTGGCATCATATTTCACCCTGTCGCCATCTTGTTTTAGTAAGAAATAATACGGCTGAAAGTTTACGTATTGAGACCAGCGACGCCAATCACCAATCACACCGTAAAAATCTTGTGAGTGGTCCACTTCGTCAAGTTGAGTGGTAAAACGCTGCACCGGTTTTACCGCAAACGCTTCTAGCTGCCAGTCGTTCTTTTTCTCACCAATATTTGCCCTAACACCTTGAAAAGTATTAGTCGTGTTGCGCCATTCGTTACGTGCAATTAAGCGGCGGTCTAAAGATTCCCAAGCTAGGCGGCCGCCTCTGATCCAAAATGGGCGGTTATTACCTAAATCATCTTTACCAAAAACACTCTCTTTAAAGTGCAACTCTAAATAACCTTGCAACACATCTGCCTGGTTTACATCACGCGTATCAAACTCGCGGCTGTAATCGCCAAGGTTACGGCGAGAGTCTTGCACCTCAACTGCAAAACGTAACGGATCTAAAATATCTTTAATGCCCACATAAGCACGGGTACGCAACAACAGCGGATCATCAATATTTTCATCTGCGCGACGATAATCGTTATCGCGATGTTCAAAACGCGCACGATATTCCAAGCCTAAATCTAACCAGCTGGCATCGTCAAAAGCATCAAAATCTTTAAGCCATGTTTTATTAGCTTGTTTCACGTAACGTGGTGGCTCGGTTTCTTTTTGCGTGCCATAACTTTTACGCTCTACGTAATAGCCGTTTTTTGCAATGTCTGCTGCTTTAGCTGCAGCTTTTGCTTCAGCATCAATTTCCGCCAAACGGGCTTTCACTTTTTCTGCCTGATCAACGTCTGTTATCGCCTCTGTAGGCTGAGCCAATTCCGCAGCCGCTTGAGTAGCTTGTGGTTGAGTAGCTGGGTTTGCTACTTCTTCATAAGCGAATACGCTAGCGCTAGCCAATAAAGCACCACTGGTGATGAGCGCTTGTACAATTTTTTTTCTGACGAAATGTGTTGGTTTTTGCATTATTTTTCCTTCAATTTGAAACTGCAACTTGGTTGTCCAAAACAGTTTTAATACTAATTTTAATGGCGCTGAACGGTCAAAAGGTCAAAAAGATTTATTTCCAATCAGTAGCACTTTTATGTGTGGTTATTTGCGATTCGTAACGGCTTGCTGTAGGCGTAATTTCTCACGTTTTTCAATTTGCGTCACACGGCCTTCATGCACGGTTATCTCAATAGAGCCAAAACCTGAGTCTTGCTGCACCGATGTGACTGCACGCAAGACTGCTTGCAAAACTTCTGCGTCAGCTTCAGCCAATAATTTTGTTTGAGCTAATGTCATGATGTTGCGCCTTCAATATTTAACAAGTGAACGCATCTTAGTGAATACTTTAAATAATTAAAAATACTTTTAAAATATATAACATAATTATTTGTTATATAAGATAATTGAGTAGCTAGAGTCATTCGCACACTAACATTGTGAATAGTCGCTATAAGTCTTAGAATAGTCAGATGCAAATTGCCGCTAAAAACGCAGTGAAAAATCAGTCAAAAAAAACACTTGAAAATAAACTTGCCCAAAATAAACTGGCGCAAAATAAACTTCCACAGAATGAACTTCAACAGATTAAACTACCCCAGATTAAACTAATCGACCAGTTTGGTCGCACAGTAGATTACATTCGCTTATCAATAACAGACCGTTGCGATTTTCGTTGTGTGTATTGCATGAGTGAAGACATGACTTTTTTGCCGCGCGAAGAAGTTTTAAGCCTAGAAGAGTGTGCAAGGCTAGTTAAGATTTTCGTTGATTTAGGCGTGAGCAAAGTGCGTATTACTGGCGGTGAACCGTTGGTGCGTAAAAATGCGTTATGGCTATTTGAAGAAGTTGGGCAGCTTGATGGCTTAAAAGAGTTAGTGCTCACCACCAATGGC
>JANNBX010000015.1:0-1744 GCA_031385945.1 Methylophilaceae bacterium
TACGGTGCTGGCGAGAAATTTACAGTTCCTGGTAATTCGTCATTTGACATTGAAGTCACTGAAATGCTTGATTATGTCTGTCACTTTGAATAGAGATTAAACATGCCTTCATTTGATATTAGTTCTGAAGTCGATATGGTCGCGTTGAAAAATGCGATTGATACGGCTGGTAAGCAAATCACCAATCGTTATGATTTTAAAGGCACATCTGCCAAGGTTGAATTAAACGAAAAAGACAACATTATTACGTTGTTTGGTGACAATGACTTTCAGCTAGATCAGATTAAAGATATTTTATTGCCGGGCATGGAGAAAAAAGAGCCTGACTCTACCAAGCGCCTAGAGCATAAAGATGTGCAAAAAGTCGGCGGTAATAAAGTGAAGCAAGAGCTTAAAATTCGTGCAGGTATTGACAGTGATTTAGCTAAACGTATTGCTAAACTGATTAAAGATTCTGGTTTAAAAGTGCAAGCCAGTATTCAAGGTGATGAAGTGCGTGTAACTGGTGCTAAGCGTGATTTTCTGCAAGAGGCGATTGCATTTTGCAAGAAGAATGTGACGGATTTTCCATTACAGTTTGGTAATTTCAGAGATTAAATTAGGTTACAACATGGTAGCAAAAACGCTTTACGATAAATTGTTTGATTCTCACGTGGTGCATGAAGAAAACGGCACCGCGCTGATTTATATCGACCGTCATTTGGTGCATGAAGTCACCAGTCCTCAAGCGTTTGAGGGCTTGAAACTAGCTGGGCGTAAGGTATGGCGTGTAGCGTCTATTTTGGCGGTACCAGATCATAATGTGCCAACAACCGATAGAAGTACAGGCGTTGCCGGTATTGCCGACCCTATTTCACGTTTGCAAGTGCAAACTTTAGATGAAAACTGTAAAGCGCATGGTGTTACCGAATTCAAAATGAATGATGCACGCCAAGGTATTGTGCACGTGATTGGCCCTGAGCAGGGCGCAACTCTGCCGGGCATGACAGTGGTTTGCGGCGATTCACACACAAGCACACACGGCGCATTCGGTGCGTTAGCGCACGGTATTGGCACATCTGAAGTTGAGCATGTGATGGCAACCCAATGTTTGGTTCAGAAAAAATCCAAAACGTTGCAAGTGTTAGTGGAAGGTCAACTGGGCAATGGCGTGACAGCTAAAGATATCGCCTTGGCGATTATTGGTAAAATTGGCACCGCTGGCGGTAATGGCTATGCTATTGAGTTTGCTGGCTCAGCAATTCGTGCATTAAGTATGGAAGGCCGTATGACTTTGTGCAATATGGCGATTGAAGCTGGTGCGCGTGCTGGAATGGTGGCAGTTGATGACACCACTATTAACTATGTAAAAGGTCGCCCATTCTCGCCAAAAGCAGAACAATGGGACACAGCAGTAGCTTATTGGCAGACTCTACACAGTGATGTTGGCGCTCATTTTGACACGGTTGTGACATTAGACGCGACAATTATTCAACCACAAGTTACATGGGGTACATCGCCAGAAATGGTAGTGAGTGTAGATGGTAAAGTACCGAGTTTGGATTTAGCTAAAAACGAAGTACAGCGTGCTGACTGGGAGCGTGCTTACGCTTACATGGGCTTAACTGCAAACACGGACATTACTGATATTGCGATTGATAAGGTGTTTATTGGTAGCTGTACCAACTCTCGTATTGAAGATTTACGTGCCGCTGCCGCAGTGGCCAAGGGTAGGCATATTGCACCAAATATTAAGTTAGCTTTA
>JANNBX010000112.1:0-12298 GCA_031385945.1 Methylophilaceae bacterium
TTGGGAACACATAATCAATGATGAGCTAATTATAACTAGGGAAAATATAGCTATTTGCTGTGTATCTTGCAACGCTAGCAAAGGTGCAAAATTACTACTTAACTGGATAAACTCTGCATATTGCAGAAAGAAAAATATCAATCCGCAAACAGTAGCAAAGGTTATACAGCTTGCACTTCTGGAATTATCCAAGTAAGCCTAGAAATGCACTAACCCGCTTTTCTAAACGTTAAGTTATACCGATACGCACCCATTACTGTGTGTGTATCGGCTTTAAGCGGCATAATGCCATGAAAATTTTGTCGCGTTTTGCCTCCCCATACAATCACATCGCCATGCGCTAATGGTATTTTGATTGGCTTGTCACTGCGCGATTCACCGCCAAACTGAAAAACCGCAGCAATGCCCAAAGATATACTGACAATGGGCTGGCTATAATCTACTTCGTTTTTATCTTGATGCAAACCCATGCTAGCACCCACTTTATATTGGTTAATTAAGCAGGCATCTGGTTGAAAATCGTTAAAGCCAGCTTCACTTGCGGCCAAATTTGCGAGTTGTTGAAAGCTTGCTGGCATTTTAGGCCAATGCTGATTGGTCAATGGGTCTAGCGCGTCATAACGATAGCCTTTGCGGTCACTTACCCAGCCTAATTCACCGCAATTGGTCATGGCTGCAGACATCTTGAAGCCCATTTTAGTCATCATGTGGCGTAGTGGGGCTTGGCTGATAATGGCTTGTAAGTCTGCTATCAGCACATTAGCGTTTGCAATTGCAAAGCCTTTAAGCAATACAACGTCTGGCAAAATATTGGTTTTAGTAGCGCTGAGGTTAGTGAATAAATCCATATTTAAAGGAATGGTTTACCTGCTTAAAGTTCACTATTATCATGCTTAAATGAATAATGAACATATACAAGCGTGCCAATTTTTAACTACAGTAGATGCCGACTGGGCAAATTTAATTGCCACTGTAGGTACTTGTACTTTTACCCCAGATGAAGCGCGTGAGCCTTATGAGGCCTTGGTTCGGGCGGTGGCAGGGCAGCAGTTACACATTAAAGCCGCTGCGGCAATTACCACTAAATTGATCAATCATTTCGGTGCATTCCCCACCCCTCAACAGCTACTCGCCACACCATTTGATAATTTGCGTAGCTGTGGGCTTTCTGGGCGCAAAATTGAAACCATACAAGGCATCGCAAGCGCAACATTAAGTGGTGACGTACCTAGTTTAATTAAAGCGCAAACCATGTCAGATGAGGCGTTAATTCAACAACTTGTTACGCTAAAAGGCATAGGCCGCTGGACAGTTGAAATGCTATTGATGTTTACTTTAGGGCGTATGGATGTATTGCCGGCAGATGATTTTGGCGTAGTGCAAGGCTATAAGCGTTTGAAAAAACTGGATATCGCACTCAAAGCCAAAGAAATGCGGCTGATAGCCGAAGCATTTAGCCCGCACCGCACTGTTGCCAGTTGGTATTTATGGCGCGTACCTAAATAATTTTGCAAAAAAAGCGTATGCAAACTTAAGCTTGCATCCGCTTTTTATTTTAAGACTTGTACACCCAAAATTACGCTAATCAGAGAGCAACTTGAGCCTAGCCAGGTAAAAACTGATTAACCTGCTTTTTTCTTGCTGAGTTTCTTTTTGCCAGCAGGTTCTTGGCTTAATACGGTGTCAATAATATGAATTTCGCCGTTATCTGCTTTTAAATCGCCGCCACCAACCACCGCTACGCCATTCACTTTAACGCCATCAGTAATTGATAATTTCAAATCATGGCCTTCAAGTGATTTCACTTTGCCAGCTTCAACATCTGCTGCCGTGATTTTTGCGCCAACAATGTGATAGTTTAAAAGGGCAGTGAGTGCCACTTTGTCTTTTAGTAGCGCGTCTAATTTTTCTTTAGGTAATTTTGCAAAAGCTGCGTCATTTGGTGCAAAAATGGTGATTGGGCCAGCGCCGTTAATTGCTTTTGTTAAGCCAGCTGCTTCAACAGCGGTCATAAATGTTTTGAGTGAGCCGTCGTGGTTAGCTACGTCAACAATGTCGTCAGCCATTGCTAAGTTAGATAAACCTAGCGCGAGAAGTGTTGCGAGTAG
The DNA here is from genome assembly GCA_031385945.1 of Methylophilaceae bacterium. GTDB lineage: Bacteria > Pseudomonadota > Gammaproteobacteria > Burkholderiales > Methylophilaceae > JANNBX01. Next base: position 2,109 of record JANNBX010000112.1, read on the forward strand.
AGCTTTTTTCATACGTGTTTCCTATGTTTTGAATGAGGGGTAATCAACTAAAATGCAATATTGCCAGTCAACGTTGAGCAATTCTTGCGCCAAGCTAACATTCATTGTGAGTTTAAAAGCCCAAACTAAGTTGCAAGCGCCACAAAAGAAGGTTGCATGGGTTGGATAAGCCAATTGCGATGATTTTGGCGGTGGCTGTTGTAGCCATCGTTTGGCTGAAAATAGCCTTTTTTTGATTACGTGAGCGACAAAGGCTCTAGCTGCTTACAAGCTAATTAGCTATGGTTGATATTTAAGCGCGTGTCTTTTAAAAACATGCTTTAAAAAATTCTAAAACACTCTAAAACATTCTTTAAAAGTATCCAAAAACATATATTTAAAACCTAATATTTAGAGGTTAGTGCGCCTAATCTATTTCGGCAGAGTCACACTAGGTCAATGACGACTCATCGGCAAAGGGCTGCTCGTTCATGAGCAACATCCTGCTTACTGCCTTATTCTCTGCACTAACTTTTTTAGTTTAACACCTTATTAGCGTTATTTAACGACTAAACAAATGCAATCAATTGGCAGATTAGCCTTAATAAACGATAAAATATTGGTCTATGAATAATCTGTTATCGCTGCAAAATTTTGCATTTACCAAGTTACTTGCTTACCGAATCCAAATGGTATTGGCCTACCAAATTATCGCAGTAGCGGTGGGCTGGCATATTTATGAAATCACCCACGACACTTTAGCGCTCGGTTTAATTGGTTTGGCTGAGGTTATTCCCTATTTTGCATCCGCTTTATTTGCAGGTCACGCGGTTGATCACCATTGCTCAAGGCGATTTTTTGGGGCGCTAGCCGCTGTGCTATTAGCGTTTAATGCATTGGCATTGGTGTTACTCACACAAAGTTTTTTGCCTGGTAATAGTAGTTATTGGATTTATGGTTCAATTGCTTTTACAGGTTTTGCCAGAGCATTTATTGCGCCTAGTTACAGCACTTTATTTGCCATTATTTTACCGCGCGAAAGTTATGCAAAAGCCTCAGGCATTGGCTCTAGCGTGTTTCAAGTAGGATTGGTGTTAGGTCCAGCGATTGGTGGTTTGCTCATTGGTTTTGCCAGTAAAACAGTGGCTTATAGCTTGGCTGCAGCGCTTTGCGTCAGCGCGGCATGTGCCATGGCAGCCATTCAAGTAGATGAGCCTAAAAATAAGGTAGACACACCAGTTTTTACTAGTATTAAACAAGGTTTGAGTTTTGTATTTAATAATCAAATTTTATTAGGTGCGCTATCTTTAGACATGTTTGCCGTGTTATTTGGCGGCGCAGTCGCCATGCTGCCAGCGTTTATACAAGATATTTACAAAATAGGCCCAGAAGGCTTAGGTATTTTGCGATCAGCCCCGGCAATTGGCGCGATTGTTACAGGTTTGTGGCTCACTCGTCACCCGCTAAATCATCATGCTGGGCGTTGGTTACTAGGGGCTGTAGCAGGTTTTGGTTTGAGTATCATCGGCTTTGGCCTAGCTACTAGCTTTTGGGTGGCGTTTGGTTTACTCATATTTTCAGGTATCACAGATGGCATATCAGTCGTTATGCGCCAAACCATTATGCAACTTGCCACACCAAACGAAATGCGCGGTCGAGTTTCAGCTATTAACGGTATTTTTATTGGTTCTTCAAACGAGCTCGGTGCATTTGAATCTGGCCTAGCAGCACGTTTAATGGGCTTAGTTCCGTCGGTTGTTTTTGGTGGCGCGATGACATTGGCTGTTGTTGGCTTAACTGCAAAATTAGCACCAAAACTACGTCAATTAGAGTTAGAACAATTACAGTAATTTTTGCAAGATTTTTTCGCAAGGCTAGGAGGTTAGATTTTTTATAAGATTTTTTGTAAGGTTCTTAATTACATAGCGACTAAATTCAATAAACCTACTCAATTTTTAGGCTGATTAAACTTTTAAAGCTGATTTAACTTGCAGCTAAGCTAATAATGCTAAGCTGCTATAGCCTAAAAATTAGCCCACAAATGGTTAGGAGAACCAAATGCTCGCCACGCTCAATGTACCTTCTAAACATTTGCCAAGGTCTTATTTATATCACCGCCACCCCGCGCCTATTCGTGTGATGCACTGGATAAATGTGGTTTGTTTTATTGTGCTCTTTATGAGTGGCTTAAACATTTTTAACGCGCACCCAGCGCTCAATTTAGGCAAGTCTTCATATACAAACCAGCCGCCAATTTTAGAGATGCGCGCAGTCATACAGAATGGCGAGCTGCGCGGCAGAACCGATATTTTCGGCTATGAGTTTGATACCACAGGTGTATTGGCTGTGTCAGACAATGCCGCAGGCCAAGCTGTACAGCGCGGTTTTCCTACTTGGATGACGCTACCAAGTGCTAAGTGGTTATCGATGGCTAGGCAGTGGCACTTTTTCTTTGCGTGGCTATTTGTGGTGAATGGCATTTGTTATATTGCGTATTCGTTTCGTATCAAACATATACAAAACGACATGGCGCCTAAAAAAGCTGAATGGTCAGGTATTTGGCAATCAATTAAAGACCACGCGCGCTTTAGGCACGACCCAGGTGAGGCGGCCAAACGCTACAATATTCTACAAAAACTCGCGTATATCAGCGTTATTTTTATCCTGCTGCCACTCATTATTTTAATGGGCTGGGCAATGTCACCCTTTTTAAATTCAATTTTCCCTGGTTGGGTTGATCTATTTGGCGGCCGCCAATCAGCACGCACCATACATTTTATTGTGGCGTGGTTACTGGTCGGTTTTATCTTTATTCATGTCTCTCAAGTCATCATTACAGGTATGTGGAATAACCTGCGCTCCATGATTACAGGCAAGTTTAAAATCGATAATACACACGAGTCAGGAGAATAATCTTGGAAAACGCGAATACTAGAAGAAAGTTTTTCGGCCGTGTGCTAGCAGGTGCAGGCGCGTTAATGCTAGCGGGTTGCGATAAACTATCTCACACCGAATGGTTTACCAATGTGCTGAGCACGGGCGAAAGCTTAAGTAAAAATGCCCACCATTTATTGCGTAACTCCAACAGTATGGCGCAAGAATTCACTGAGGCAGATTTATCGCCTGACTTTCGTAGTAACGGTACATCTAACCCCGCTAGTGCAGCTTATCAAGCAATGACGACTAACAATTTTGCCGATTGGGCGCTAGAAGTTGGCGGCTTGGTTGAAGCGCCGATGAAGTTTAATTTAGCTGCTCTACAAGCTATGCCAAGCCGTACACAAATCACGCGCCACGATTGCGTAGAGGGCTGGAGTGCGATTGCTAAGTGGAAAGGCACGCCTTTGCATGAAATATTAGCTTTGGTTAAGCCGCTACCAAGCGCTAAATTTGTGGTGTTTTACTGTGCCGACCCTATGGAGGAAGATGGCACCGATTTGTATTACGAAAGTATCGATATGAATGACGCGCAACACGCGCAAACTATTTTAGCGTATGCGCTGAACGATAAAACATTACCCATCAAAAATGGTGCACCAATCAGATTAAGGGTAGAGCGCCAACTGGGCTATAAGCAAGCTAAATACATCATGAAAATTGCTCTAGTAGAAAAGTTGGATGACATTGAAGGCGGCAACGGTGGTTATTGGGAAGATAACGGCTACGAGTGGTATGCAGGCATATAGCGACAATCAATCAAATTTATATGGATAAATAACCATCAATATGTTTAAAAATCTCAATCAGTACAGCATTAAGGCTATTGCAATATTTGATGGCGGTAAGGGTTTGCTAGCCCTTATTGGCGTCACTTTGTTTATTTTCGTATTTAACTCTGACTCACATGCGGTGGCTGTTTTGCTGGTAAATAAGCTCCACGCTGATCCTAATAATAGTTTCACACACAAGTTGCTTATGTTGACCGCAGACGTGAGCAAAGGCCGCATGGCAATGATTTGCGCATGCGCTTATTTATATAGCGTGATTAAAATGTCTGAGGCGTATGGCTTGTGGCAAGAGCGCCAATGGGGTAGAACTGTTGGTATCTTAAGCATCGGTGTACTTATTCCGTTTGAAATATATGAGATTTTTTACGCTTACAGCCACACCAAACTGGCGGTGCTAATGATCAATATCATCATTGTTGCGGTGTTGTACATAGGTTTCGGTCGAAAAAACAAGCATATTTTGGCTTGATTGATCGCAAAATTAAATTGCATCAAAATGATTAAATTAGGTGTACTTGACGAGAAAAGCAGCCAATTAAGTAACCATTATGTAAACAACAACTATTTTAATCACGATTATTAAAGCTTAGTTAGTTAACTTTTGGTGCAGGCCAATTAGCAAGAGCTAATTTCACAACACCAAGTAACTCCGATTGGGTAGCCCCACTGCTGGCCTGCACCGATAAACCGTTATATAAGGTGGTTAAATATTGAGCTAATTCTCGAGCGCTCGCCTCAGACGGCAAATCATCCTGTGTTTTTGCTAACTCTAAACGCTTGATTAAGTCATGCTCAAACTGCTTACGATACTGCACTAATAATTGTTGAATTGTGCTTTTTTCATGCCCGCAGGCTAATGCACTTTGCACAATCATGCAACCATTTGGTGTATTTGGGTTACAAAAAAAAGTAACTGCACCCACTAAATAACGCTTAGCAACCTTAAGTGAAGTCGGCTCATTCAGTGCTGTTGAAATAAACGCAGCTGGGCCTGATAAATATTGAGAGACTGCCTTATTAAATAGAGCTTCTTTATTGCCAAACGCGGCGTAGATACTGGGCTTATTCATACCAAGTGCTACTGTGAGGTCTGCCATTGACGTACCCTCATAACCTTGCGCCCAAAAAACATGCAAAGCTGCCAGTATGGCTCTGTCGTGATTAAAGTTTGTTGGCCGACCGCGCGGTTTCACAGGTGGTTTAAGGTGCAAAGTAAAAGTATTGTCAGCGAGCATGATTTGATTTTTAATCTAAAAGATGTATATAAAATAATCTGTCAAACAATATTGTACCACTAAGTACAATATTGTTTGACAGGCTATAAATGCACATATATTATTTTTACCAGTTGGTATAAAGTAGTTTGCGAAACTAATTACCTGTCATTATCGCGGCCAGCTTAACCGCTGTTTTATGATTAAAAAATCGCTCATTCAATTATTAAGGACTCATCATGCACACCATCTACGATTTTAGCGTATCGCCTTTAAAGCGTACTTTAACTAACCTGATGAATATTTTAAAAAAAGGTGAAGCGCATGCAACTAATAAAAATATAGAACATAGCATTTTTCTAAATGCACGGCTTTTTCCAGATATGTATCCGCTTATTCGTCAAGTACAAATAGCTACAGATATGAGTAAAGGCGGGGTTGCAAGGTTAGCTGGCGTTGAAATACCTAAGTTTGATGACACAGAAACAAGTTTTGCTGAGCTGTATGAGCGCATAACTAAAACACTGACGTTTATAGAAACTATTGCGCCCGAGCAAATGACAAATGCTGAGACGCGCGACATCACTATTACAGTGCGCAAAACTGATCTACACTTTAACGGTCAAGATTATTTGTTGAAATGGGTGTTACCAAATGTGTATTTTCACGTAACAACCACATACAATATTTTGCGTCACAACGGGGTTGAGCTAGGTAAACCAGACTTTTTGCGTATCAACGATTAACCTAAGAAGTCACTTAAAAACAGCGTTAGCATTCACTCACGTGTGTTCACTTTTTAATAGTGATGTTGATCTAGACGCTAACTTTAACTATAAATGAAAGCTATTAGATTTGAGAATACACGTTAAGTACATCGCTGTATTTATAGCGGTAATCATGTTACTGGTTGCTTATTTTGTTATTGGGCAAAATACGGAGTCAGCACAACCTAAATTATCAAGCACACAGATCAAGTTATTAGAAATTGGCGACAAATGCGTTGATTTTGGTGAAAGAGCTATCGCAAATGATCCAGTGATTGTGGCTTTTCAAATGCTGGTGCGTGAGAGCAAAAAAGCGGGTGTTATAGAGCGTTGCATGGCTGACAACGGTTATCAGGCAAACCCTGCTTGGCTAAAATATGCTGAGCCAATAGCTAAAACCAACGCCAAGCAACAAAATAGCTCGGTAGATGAAGCCTTGACCATTTTGCGGCGTAAACACATGCAAATATTTGGTCCTGTTACAGCACACCCTGCGTATTGGGTTAAACAAACTAAGCGCTAGTGAGCACTTTAGAAACAATACAATTACGACCTTTTTGCTTGGCTTGATAGAGTAATTTATCTACTTGCTGAATAAAATTAAGCGCGTCATCGTTAGTGCTTGGAATTATCGTACCAACCCCCAAGCTCAGGGTAAGCATTTGCCCTACCTCTGACTTTGCGTGTGGAATCTGCTCTTTAAAGATCATTTGTTTGCAGCGGTCAGCGACCATTTTGGCAGCAGCTTCATCTGTCTCTGGTAATACAATAATGAACTCTTCACCCCCAAAACGCGCGCAAAAATCATGCGAGCGGGTAGCCGCATTGCTTAATCCTTGCGCTACTCGTTTTAAACAATCGTCACCCTGAATATGGACATAGTGGTCGTTATATTGCTTAAAATAATCAATATCTAACAAAATAATTGAAAGTGGCTGGTGATTACGCTTGGCATTTAGCCATTCAACTTCCATCACCGAGTCAAACATTCGTCGATTAGCCACACCAGTTAAACCATCTTTAAACGAAAATTCCTCCAGTTTTTTTTGCAATACACTCAGCTTTTCTTCGGTTTCTTTACGCTCGTGTATATCAAACATAAAGCCAAGCAACGCGTTCACGCTACCATCATCATCACGCACCACATGCACTACATCGCGTATCCAAACATAGCCACCATCTTTAGTCATCGCGCGATAATCAGCTTCGTGGTCTTCGCCGTTAAGTGACTTTGCAATACAATACTCAGCCACCCAAGCCTGATCATCAGGGTGCATTCTATCTATCCAGTCTTGCGAGCGCACCCAGCTTGATTGAGGCCAGCCCAACACCTGCTCGATTTGCGGCCCAATATAGCTAAAAGTCATACTTGCCCAATCTAGCTTCCAAGGAATCGCCTTAGTGGACTCTAATAAAGCTTTATAAACTGCATTATCGGTCACATTATTTTGTGTTGTTTCAGTCATATCAATAGACGCTTAATGTTTGATATTTAATCTTACTCCATTGTTTACCAAGCGTTAATTGTTTTATTAGCCCACAAATAATTATTAATTAGCTGGTTATAAAGACCCGTCATTAGCGAATTTGGTAGCCTAAATAAAAAGGCAGTATCAGCATGAATGATTGCGTAATGACACAACTATCAAAACTTTTAAAAGCACTTTTTAGTTATTTCGTACTCCTATTAAACATTGATTTCAGTCTGTACATTATTCAGTAAGCTATAACAAAATGACCAAAAGAAACTCACCCAGTGATATAAAACACTTAGACGACCTAACCAGAATTGATGAGATAGTCGTTGATAAACGTAACGAAAAAAGAAGTATCGCTAAAAAAGGTCGCCGTGATAGGCACTATAAAAACCAGCTAATTAAAAATACTTTAAAAAACTTGCTAGTTGAAAACCTTACCAGCGATGAATCTCTACTCAATGATGTTTAAAAAAACAAAAGTAAAAGCAACTGATCAATCGTGTTTTAACTAATCGTTGAATGATTAAATCAGAGCCTCGCCAATGGTCACTGCTGATTTTTTTAATAGGTGAAGATACTTTTTAGTAGGTGAGGATACTTAGGTAGATTGAGATGAATCGTTTAGTTTTTTAGGCGCAACAGTTTCATTAGGCTTACTTTATTTTGGTAAGTTACTGGTGTTTCTAAAAAGATGGTTTGCTAATAACTTACGCGGAATACACCAACAAAAACACTCACTATGTAATTACCTTAAAAACAATAAATAAATCATCAAACCAAAGTAAAGCAGAGCAAAAATAGCAACAATCCAAAATACCTTAAGCATATTGGTATTAATTTTAGTTAAGTTTGCATTCACCGCGTCTATTGCCTGTAACAATTTTTCGTCACTATTCATCAACTATTCAGCCTTTTTCTCACGTTTTTCTTGCATAAATTCGTTATAAATATTGCGGTGGCGCATGCACTCAGGGCTATTTTTATCAATGCATGACGCTCTAAATTTGCAAAAACAGGTTTTAGCAAACAGTGCCTCTAAAGGCGTTGCTGGTTTAATGGCTGGGTTATCAGTTTGCATAGGATAATTCTCAATGGTTAGTGTGGTATTCGTCAAAGCTTAGTGAGCAAACAATTATAAAAGTTTTGTTTCGTTTAGGTTGCACTTTTTGCAGAGCGCGTAAATGCATCTTATTTTGCAAGTAATCAGTACTTAGCAATCTTTTTCAAGCAACATTGGCATGTTAAAATCGCTTAAATACTTCAATACACACCAAGCATAAACTTCAAAAATGATTCAATACAACCCAAAAGACTGGATTACCTTTATCTTCCGCTTTCACGAGGCAGATACCTTTCGGCAACTTATTCCAATGATGATTTTTATTGGGCTATATTCTGCTGGCATCGCCTATTTAGAAATCGAGTTTTGGCAGCTTTCAGAAAATAGTCATGTGAGAAATATCCCTCTAATGCACAGCACAGTTGGCTTTGTGTTGTCGTTATTATTGGCCTACAGAACCAACACCGCCTACGAGCGCTGGTGGGAAGGCAGAAAATTATGGGGTGCGCTAGTCAATAACAGCCGCAACCTAGCCATTAAACTATCGGCTTATTTATCTGATGAAGCCGATAGAAACTTCTTCAAAAAATTGATTCCAACTTATGCTTCAGTACTTTCTAAACATTTACTCAATGAAGAAGTCAGCCAAGTGCTGTTTGAAGGGCTAGATTTAGAAATAGACCACCATAAGCACAGCCCTAATCAAGTCGCTAAATTATTGTTTCAAAAAGCGAATAATTTATATACATCAGGTAAAATCTCTGGCGATCAGTTTTATATTATTAACGCCGAGCTACAATCATTCACCGAAATATGCGGCGCGTGTGAACGGATTAAAAACACGCCAATACCGTATTCTTACAGCGCGTTTATTAAAAAATTCATCTTTTTCTATATTATGACGCTGCCTTTTGGCTATGTGTTTAGCTTGGGTTATTACGTGATACCAATTGTGGTATTTATTTTTTACGTGCTAGCCAGTTTAGAGCTCATTGCTGAAGAAATTGAAGACCCATTTGGCGGTGATGATAATGACTTGCCGACTAAAAAAATGGCCGCCAATATTAAAAAGCATGTAGAAGAACTGCTTTAACTTTGCAGTTTAAAATTTTTAATAACTACGAAAAAATGACTAGCCAAATAGAAAATGTGGCTAGCTCGACCATACTCCAAAGGCTTTGTTTAGCGTGAGTAACGCGTTACCCACGCGGTGGAATATTTCAATAGAGCACGCAAGTTGGTCACAAGAGCCTTAAGCTACTTGGCTGATTTTACAAGATTATTTACAAATTTAAGGAGCAATACCCGTGACAAACGCCCAACGCAGAGCACTTGCTCGCATGGCTGAGTTAAACTCAGCAAGCAACGCAAGCCTGTCAACACCAACCCTAAGTAGCGGGTTTACCCCACATGCGCCAGGCGCATATTATGTTGTAAACGTAGCAACTGTTGGCAAAATCATCAATTTATTAGCTAATGAAATTGAGCCACCTGTTTACACCTACACCATTACCACTATTGAGTTTGAGCAAGATACTGAGTCAGGCCAATGGTTTTGGTTTGATGGTAAAGAAAAATTATCGCCACGCAAAAACCAAAGCAATTGGCGCTTAGGCAGCAAAATAATGTACGACACGCGCGAAGCCGCAGAAGCTGAACTGCAACGCTTAATGGCCAAAAATGGTGATCGCGTCACCAAAGTACACGACTTGCCAGAAGATTTAAATCAACTGAAAAAAATCCGCAGCGCCAACCACCCAGACCGCAATAACCCTGATTCTGACCATGATCTTTATCAAGCGGTGATTGAGAAAATTGACAGAATGCGTTTGGTGAGTGCTTAAAGTAACTTGCTTATAGGCGAAATGAAAGGGTGCTCATACGGCGTACTGTAAACGAGTACGCCCTACGCGGGCTAAAAGTCGTCATTAAAAGAAATGATGGTTACATTGTCCTTTTTAGTC
>JANNBX010000138.1:0-4853 GCA_031385945.1 Methylophilaceae bacterium
CATCGCAACGGCTTGAATTAAATCGGCTTCGTTATGTACCACACGCATACCACGGCCACCGCCACCGCCAGCTGCTTTAATAATCACTGGGTAGCCTACTTCTAAAGCTACTTTCATCATTTCGTCTGGGTCGTCGCTTAATGCGCCTTCAGAGCCCGGCACACAGGGCACGCCAGCTTCTTTCATGGCATTTTTGGCAGATACTTTATCGCCCATTAGGCGAATGGTTTCTGCTCTTGGACCAATAAATACAAAACCACTTTGTTCTACACGCTCAGAAAAATCGGCATTTTCTGACAAAAATCCATAACCAGGGTGTATGGCGTCAGCCCCTGTTACTTCAGCTGCGCTAATAACAGATGGAATATTCAAATAACTTTTCGCACTAGCTGCAGGGCCAATACACACAGATTCATCAGCTAATTTAACGTATTTGGCTTCACGATCAGCCTCTGAATAAACAGCTACGGTTTTAATGCCCAACTCACGGCAAGCGCGTTGCACACGAAGGGCAATCTCGCCCCTATTTGCAATTAAGATTTTTTCAAACATGATTAAACCCTAACTTACTCAATAATAAACAGCGGTTCGCCGTATTCAACAGGTTCGCCATTTTCAATTAAAATCGCTTTTACCACACCCGCTTTGTCTGATTCAATTTCGTTTAACAATTTCATCGCTTCAATAATACAAATCGTGTCGCCTACATTCACTGTGCTGCCCACCTCTACAAATGATTTTGCTTCAGGTGATGGCGAGCGGTAGAAAGTACCTACCATCGGTGATTTCACCTCATGGCCGCTCACTTTTGCAGGGGAGGCATCTACTGCAGCAGGCGCATTTACAGCGGCTTGTGGCGCGTGTTGCATCATTTGCGGTTGTGCGTAATGTATTTGCGGCGCGTTGTTAGTAAAGTTGCGGCTAATGCGTACTTTTTCTTCACCTTCAGTGAGCTCTAGCTCTGAAATGCCAGACTCTTCGACTAAATCAATCAATTTTTTAAGTTTACGTAAATCCATAATAACCTCGGGTGTTTTGTTTGATAATGTACTGCGTTTAACTAGCTAGCAGATTTTGTATGGTGGTTAATTGCGTAATCTAGCGCAGCAATATAGCCTTGCGCGCCCAGACCACTAATTACACCAATTGCAATATCTGAGAAAAAAGAATGATGCCTGAACGACTCACGTGCATAAACATTAGATAAATGCACTTCAATAAACGGTGCTTTAACAGCTGACAGTGCGTCGCGCAAAGCCACCGATGTATGCGTAAATGCAGCTGGGTTGATAATCACAAAGTCTACTGGCTGAGTACTCAAGCTATGAATTTTGTTAATCAACTCAACCTCAGCATTACTTTGCAACACATCAAGCTCAACATTTGCCGCTGCCGCTTTTGCTTGTAATTGCGCGTTAATCGCCTCAAGCGTCAGCGCGCCATAATGGTGCGGCTCGCGCGAACCTAATAAATTGAGGTTTGGGCCGTGCAACACTAAGACGGATTTTACTGCGCTAGATTTTAAAGGTTGTGACATGCGTTAACCTTAAAATACGTCAAATTTACAAATATTCATACTACTAGTTTGCCGTAATTTACGCGCTTTTGTAAAGCTTTTTAACGAAATTAGCTAAAAATAGCAGATGAAAATGCTGGAGGAATAGCGATTTTTAAACACTAAAACGCATTAAACCTAATGATTGGTATTTGTTTAAAATACCAATCATTACCGTGTTTAAAAAGCGAAGTTAATGCGCAATTTACTGCTTTATAACGTTAATTAGTATTCTAGCTTATTTTTCAAGCTTAGTTTGCTAACTACTTACCAGCTTGTTATTTGAAACAATAGTGCGGGTCGCTACCAAACTAAGGGTTAGCCGCTAAACTTGCTAATAACTGCGCTTTACTCACTTTACCAAAAAAACTTTTAATCAAGCGACCGTTTGCATCAATCACCACCGTAAAAGGCAGCACACCTTTATCGTTACCCAAGCCCGTAGCCATTGGCGCACCTTCAACCTCAGCTTCTAACAAGGGGTAGGCAACGGGCGTTTCTTTTTGAAATTCTTGTATGGATTGTGCATCATCTACAGCAATACCAATGAGTGCGATATTTTTTTCAGCCAACTCAACAGACAACGCAGACAATTCAGGCATTTCTTCACGGCACGGCGGGCACCAAGTTGCCCAAAAATTGACGATCAGCACCTTGCCTTTATAACTACTCAGCGCCACTGGCTTGCCGTTTGCGTCATTGAGTGTGGCCGCAAATAGCGCATCAGTCGGGTTTATTGCAGTTGTTGATGACTTAGCTAGCGGCGCTTTAGCTTGCGATACAATCTCAGCAGGTTTAACAACGTAGCGCTCAAGACTTAAGCCAATTAAATACACAGCAAGGGCTAAAAATAAGGTGAAAATAACTTTTTTTGTGGTTGTCATATTGCGTCTAAATAATTGAGCGATTAAAAATGAATCAGCTTGATTGCTTTGCGATATTACTTAGCCAAATGCGCTAAAAACTGCGCTGAATCTTGATAGCCAATCACGCGTTTAGCCTTGTTTTCTGCGCCTGTTGCGTCAAAAAACAAAATGGCTGGTGGCCCAAATAAACCAAAATGTTTGAGTAATTCTGTGTCATCTGCCGTGTTGTCTGTCATATCAATCTGCAATAAAACGGTATCTTTCAGCGCGGTTTCCACGTTTTTGTCAGCAAATGTTGAGTGCTCCAGCTCTTTGCAAGCCACGCACCAATCGGCATAAAAATCGAGCATCACCGGTTTGCCGTTGGCTGATTTAATTTTTGCGTTGAGTTCGTTCAGGCTTTTAACGCGTTCAAATTGTAAAAGCTGTGTGCTTTGCAAACCGAGCACTTTTTCTACTGGCTGTTTAATGGCCGTTGGTAAAACTGGCCACACCAACCAAACCGCCATTGCCAGCATTAACACACCAAAGAAATTACGCACTAATGTCATCCATTTGCCCGCTTTTGGCAACAACACCCCAGCAGATGCGCCGATCAGTAATAGCGGCACGCCCATGCCAATCGCCAAGTGAAATAAGGCCACACCGCCAAGCACCACATTATGCGTTTGCGAAATATAAATCAGCGCACCTGCCAAAGGTGCAGCTACGCAAGGGCTAACAATAAGCGCTGATAATGCGCCCATGCCAAACACGCCTGCAAATTTGCCGCCTTTAAGGTTATTGCTGGTGTTGATTAAGCGGCTTTCAAGCGCACTTGGTAAACGTAACTCGTACAAACCGAACATAGAAAGCGCTAACACCACAAACAGCAAAGCAGTCGCACCCAATACCCACGGGTTTTGTAGCGTGTTGCTGAGTAATTGCCCAGACAAGCCTGCCGCAATGCCAGCCAGCGTATAAGCCAGCGCCATGCCCAACACATACGCCACTGATAAATTAAACGTAGCGAGTTTGCTGAGTTTTTGATTTTTATTGCTGCCAATAATAATGCCGGACAAAATAGGAATCATCGGTAACACGCAAGGCGTGAGCGATAACAGCAAACCTGCCACAAAAAACACGCCAGCTATTAGCCACAAATTACCGCTTTTGAGCGCGCCATTTAGGCTATTTTCTGCTTCTTTACTGGTGCTCACTGTAGCGCTATTGCCAGTAAACCCATCAAAATCAAACACTTTAGTTTGTGGCGCGTAACACAAGCCTTTTTCTGAGCAACCTTGATATTTAACGGTGAGTTTAAACGGCGCAGTTGGCAGCGGATTTAAACTTATTTCACCATTAAAATCATGGTGATACACTTCCATTTTGCCAAAATTAGGGTCATCTTTAATGTCGCCCGCTGGCATGTTGATGCTTGCCTCAGCGGCAGGTGTCACACTTAATTTAATGCGCTCTTTATACAAATAGTAGCCATCTACCACGCTAAAAGTAGCCGTTAAGTTTTGGTCGTTTTGCGTAACATCCAACATAAACGCTTGGTCTGGCGGTAAAAAGTCATCTTCTGCGATTGCCGCTTGTGTACTAGTTGCAGGCTCAGTAAACAAGCTCACATTACCTTGTTTAGCGCTTGAAACTGGCATATCAGCGGCTAAAATATTGGCGCTAAAGCCAAAAAATACCGCTAGTAATATTATTTTTTTAAGCATCATTTACGTTTCATCTATTATCATTTGCATTGTCATACATTGAATTATTGTTCATTTAGCCTAATATTCAAGACACGGGTTTCACTGTTAAGTTTTTTTACTCGGTCAGTTTTAACATAGTAAGTTTTAACGCGGCACATTGACTCTCAAGGTACATTTATTTTGCGCTTTATACTTTTACTTATTTTACTCGCTTTTCCCATCGCTGAAATTTGGCTACTCATTTCATTAGCCGATGAGTACGGCTGGTGGGTATTAGTCTATTTAATTGCGGTTTCCTTACTGGGTATTCGCTTAATTATTGAAGAAAAATCGCTGATTATGGGGCGAATGATGCAAGGCATGATGCAGGGCGGCTCTGTGGGGCGCGGCATTTTTAGTAGTGCTAAAAATATGATCGCTGGCGTTTTATTGATTATTCCTGGCGTCATTACCGACGCAATTGCTTTGGTTTTATTGTTAATGCCTACCCCAACTTCACAAAAATCACCCAAACAGCGCGCCAATAAACAAGCCGCTAATGACGATGTGATTGAGGGTGAATTTACGCGCGAAGACTAATTTACGCGCAAAGACTAGGAGATTAAGCCCTTTTTACCCGTCATTCTGAGTGAAACGAAGAATCCAGCGCTTGCAAATAGGGTATAGATTCTTCGTTTCACTCAGAATGACGGATAGGTGATATTGACTTTATAATAGGTAAACTTTTTTCAAAGCAAAACC
>JANNBX010000146.1:0-2483 GCA_031385945.1 Methylophilaceae bacterium
ATCACAGCGGTATCTTTGAGCGCTGGGTTGTGCAATAGCTTGTTTAATAAGGTAGTCTTACCGCTACCTAAAAAGCCAGTGAGGAGTGTGACGGGAATGCGTTTATCCATTTGTGATTATCTTTGTTTGAAGCTTTGCCAAACACATGGCGAAAAGTTATTACGCCTAAAAGGGATTATTCACGCGGCAGATTTTGATGCGCCGCTGGCGATTCATGCGGTGCATTTCACTCCCTACCCGCCTACGCTGCTTGAAGGCTGGACAGAGGATGCAGCAGAATCGCGCATTGTAATCATAGGTAAGGGTTTGGATGAGGCCGAAATTAGAAAATTGCTAACGCATATTTAATTCAAATCTGCCCAAGTTTTTTCAAGCCTTTTAATTGAAATTGGAAACGGCGTTTTCAATTCTTGTGCAAATAACGACACGCGCAACTCTTCAATTAACCATCTAAAATCAAGCAAGTTTTGTGGAATATCTAAATGCGCGAGATTTAACGCAGTGATTTTATCTTGCCATTTTTGCCACAACACGCCAACGCTAGCGGCATTTTTACCATCACGGTCTGGGTTTGCCGGCTGTTTTTCAATGCGTAATCTGAGTGCTTTTAAGTAGCGTGGCAAATGCACCAAATACTCCCATGGCGTTTGGCTAAAACAATTTTTATAGACTAATGCATTGAGTTGGCTCTCAACGTCACGCTTTAAGCGATTCACCGTGGCAGGCATTTGCGCCTGTTTAGCCACAAATAATTGATACTCAGTAGCTATCAATTGGGCTTGACGAGCAATCGCCTCACTCACTGCTGGCAAGCGCGTTCTGGCGCGTTGTTTGAGCTTCATAAAGTCTGCATTACTGCGCGGCAAATCGTCTTCGCCAATAAAGGCGCGGTCGGCAATTGCTGTGAGCATGTCTTCACGTAAATCGTCAGGGTTCATAATATTGCGCAAAGTGAGCGCATATTGGTTAAAGTTAGGCAGGCCTTTTTCAAGTTGCTTCATTTGCTCTTTTAGCTCAAAGCGCATTAAACGCGTCACGCCTTTACGGTGATTTGTTTGTGCCTCAATTTCCGTATCAAATAATTTCACTGAAACGGATTCAATATTGTCTTCAAGCGCTGGGTAGCCTGTTACTTTTAAACCATCACGCTCAAAGCTTAAGGTGGCTGGCAAATCGCCAAAATCCCATTGTTTCAGGCCAGTTTTTTCTAAGCTTTTAGCAGGTGACTTGTCTCTAAAAGTGAGTTGCGCGGCTTGGCCAAGTTGCTTTTTGAGCAGCTGCCAGTCACGCCCCATCGCCAGCTCACGACCTGCATCATCCACTACGCTAAAATTCATTAGCAAATGTGCTGGCAGCGGCTCTGTCCAATCTTGCGGGCTTACTTTCAAGGTGGTTTTGTGTTGAATGTAGGCTGCAAGTGACTCCAAAATAGCAGGCTGACGCGTACCAATATGCTCCATAAAACCTGTCACAAACTCAGGCACAGGCACACACACACGGCGAAATGCTTTAGGTAGCGCTTTCACCAAATACGTCAATTTTTCGCGCAACATACCCGGCACCAGCCATTCAGTTGGCGTGGCGTCTAGCTGGTTTAACATGGCAAGCGGTATGGTGGCGGTTACACCATCTAAAATATGACTAGGCTCAAACCTATATTTAAGCGGAATCTCAACTTGAGCGAGCGTGATTTTTTCTGGGAACATCACCGCGGTGATTGCATCTGCGCCATGGCGCATTAAATCGTCACGCGTCAAGAAGAGTAGTTTAGGGTTGAGCTTTTCAGCTTCAACACGCCACTTTTCAAAGCTAGCCGCATTCACAATGTCGGTGGGTATTTTTGCGTCATAAAAAGCAAATAGCTTTTGCTCATCGACCAATACATCTTGCCGCCGCGCTTTATGTTCTAGCTCCTCAACTTCTGCGATTAAGCGCTCATTAGCGATGAAAAACGCTGCTTTTGTATCGAACTCGCCATTTGATAATGCCTCACGAATAAATATTTCTCGCGATTCTGCTGCGTTAATCACACCATAATGCACACGCCGTTTGGGGATAATTGTTAAGCCATAGAGCGAAACGCGTTCGGCAGCGTTGACCATGCCCATTTTTCTGTCCCAGCGCGGGTCTGAATACTGGCTTTCAGTAAGGCCACGTGCAAGCGGTTCAATCCAATCTGGCTCAATTTTCGCCACGCAACGCGCATATAACTTGCTGGTATCAACCAATTCGGCGGCAATCACCCATTTAGGTCGCGTTTTCTTCAGAGTGCTACCTGGCGCCACAAAAAAGCGAATGCCGCGTGCGCCAGCGTAGCTGTCATTATCGCCATCTTTAAAGCCAATATTACCAAGAAGGCCTGCTAATAAAGCTTTATGAATCTGCTCAAATTTCTGAGCGTCACTCATCACAATCGCTTTGTCGCCTGCCTCGCTCATTCCTTGCCGCACTAATTGTGCTGGCTTCGTCACTTTCTCGTTGGC
>JANNBX010000155.1:0-14456 GCA_031385945.1 Methylophilaceae bacterium
GTAGTTTTCTTTTTATTCATATCTGTGAGGCCAATAGCCGCAGCTAGGCCAAATAGCGGTACTGCAATAGCTGCTATACCAGCAATTAGTATGAATAAATAACCACTCATTGTGGCTCACCTAATTTAGGGATAAATTTGCAGAGCACTTTATGGGTGCGTTGGCCCAATAGAGATGGTGCAAAAAACAGCACCAAAACCCATACAACTGCGGCGAATAAGGCGCTGACAGCCAGTGTAATCAGCGGCGTATGCCACTGCGTAGTTAGTATAATGGCGCTGTATGCAACTGCAAACGCGACAACTGATACTAAAAGTCCACGCATTAAATCAATACTTAATGTGATTGCATTAAAGCCAAGCGCACGTATAGCGGCAATGGCGATTACGACTGCACGTAATAAACAAATAGCCGAAACAATCCATGCCACAGTACTGATACCATGGTGCGCGAAGGTAAATAAAGCCGTTGCACCAGCAATTAGAATTGGAATTTGCAATGCGAATTCTAAGTGACGACGCTCGGTATTCCAAAGTACTGGAGTCGATAAACCCCAAACTATTAGCGCTGGCATACCTAAAAATAAAATACCGAGTACCTCACCACTGGCAATCCATTGCGAGCCATAAAGTAGTGCAATAATTTGTGGCGCTAGTACAGCTAAAAAGACAAATAACGGTAAAACCAGCACAAAAATAGTAGCCAATATGCGTTGATAATCTTCAGCTAGCTGTGTTGAATCTGCTGATACTTTTGCGCCTGAAGTCAGAAAAATCGTCTGAAAACCGTTTAATAGTAAGTTATTCGGCATGGTGGCAAGGTTATATGAGGCTGTATAAAACCCTACAGATTGCATGCTCAATAGCCTACCAATAACAATGCGATCTAAATTGGTCAATAGCCAATTAACAATATTGGTGACAAATACAATACCGCCATAATTGAATGCGTCACGCCCATCAGTAAACCAAAATAAGGGCTTGAGTGCATGTGGTCTGGCTAAATACGTTGCTACTAAAATAATCAACGATTGAGCCATCCATGCGCTCACTAGGGCATATACACCAAAACCTGCCAGTGCCAGCGGTATGCCTAAGCAAAAGTAGCCAATGCCGTAAGCGATGAATTGAATTTGAGCAATTTTTTTAAAATTAAAATCGCGTTGTAGTAAGTTGCTAGCCGGTGCCGTGGCTGCATTAAGCAAACAAGCTAAGCTTAACCACTGAATCACTGGCAAAACTTTAGGCTCATTAAAATAAGCTGCTATCCAAGGTGCGCTGATTAAAATAATCAGTGTGGCTAGCGCACCTAAACAAACTTGCCAGGTAAATGCAAAGCGAATATCTTTATCTGTAATCTGCTGCTTTTGTAATAGCTGGCGGCCGAAGCCAAAACTCGAAAAAAAGTTACCGAATGTATAAACTACCATGCCAATACCAAATAAGCCGTAGTTCTGCGGGCCCAAAATACGAGCCAAAATAACTTGCGCGATGAGTTGTAAAGCGAATCGGGCAATTGTTCCGATTGCGCTCCATTTCACCGCGCTGACGATTCCATTACTCATATTTTTTAAACTTACTTATTAACAGACAAATCATTGATACCCACGATACAAAACAGATGAAGCTGAAATCACTTTATCGGTTACTACTAAGAAAATTTTTCTAACTAAATAAGTTTGATATTGCATATTAAGAAGTGAGCGAACTGGTTAGTTTGGTGTATTTTTTGGCGCGCAACAAAAACAGCGGGTTACCAATGACATAGCGCTTAAATAGCCTTCTTGGCTCAATCAGTAATCTGTAAATCCACTCTATGCCGCAGCGGCGAACCCAGCCTGGTGCACGTTGCACGCGGCCCCCAAGAAAATCAATAATCGCCCCACCACAGACAATTGAGCATGGTTCAGATAATTGTTCACGTAATAAAGCTGCAACATGCTCTTGTTTTGGCATACCCATACCCAGCACAATCAAGTCTGGCTTTGTTTCAATACAAAATGCAAGATAATCCGTTGCCTGGCAAAAACCATGCAGCAGACTAATGTCACTTTTTGGTGCAAGCTCGCTCATGATTTTATTTCGAGCCGCTTTTAAAACAGGTTCTTGTGTGCCTAACAAAGCGATTTTTTTTCCATCAAATAAAGTGATGATGGTGGGAATCAAATCAGTGCCATTCAAATTTTCGCCAGGATTTTTACCCAGAAGTTTAAGTAGTTGAGCCATACCAGTGCCATCACGTACTAGTGCATCTGCTTGCAATAAGCTATTGGTAAAAGTCTGTGAGGTAGCTACCAAGTTCATCGCATGCGCATTCACAAATGCCAAAGTTGTGGGTTTAGTTGGTTGCGCCAATTTCGCAATAAAGTGGTTCACGAGCGCAGGGTTCTCAATTAGCGTGATTTTGCTGATGACTTGTTGCCATGCACTGTAAGTGTGCTGGTTAATGTGAATCTCCTTGAGCTAACCCTATAGTTCTAGATAACCCCGTTATTCTAGGTAGCATTTCAGCAGATAGCGCGTTAACCAACGCTGAAACAAAGGCCTCTTCAAGTTGATAAGCAAATGCCGTATCGTCTGAAATAGTAGAAACTCTTACAATCATGCCATCTGGTATTAACCCTTTAAAGCCGTAGCGCACTTGCTCAATTTTTGACGCTCTGGCGCCTAAAACAACTTTGTCGCCAATGGTAGTCCAGTAGGTTAGCGGCTCTGATCTTTGCCCCATTGTTGCCAGTAACTGCTTAACTGAAATACCGCCATAAGATGTTTTTAATTGCGTGTACGTTGAAGTTTTAATTTGGAACCCCTGTGCTGGATAACAGACTTCAGGGTAATGCAGTTGTTTAGCATCGCTTTGATCAGCGCCATAAGCAATTGATAGCATGATTAAATCGCCATCTTTGTTAATGTAAGTACGTGAGAGTGTTTGTGTATAAATTTTAGCCAGCAGCTCTTTTTGCTGAGGATTTATAATTTGGCCAAACTGTTGCGGGGCTAATTGCCAGCCAGCAAACGTTTTAGGAATAATCATTTCAAGGTTAATGACAGCACTATTTTCAGCAATTTTGTGTGTAGGTTGTAAAAAATAGGCTGTTATCGATGTCAAAATCATCGCAAGCATCAGCCAAATATTTCTGCGTGAATGTTGCATTTGGCTCAAGAACCTTGACGCTTTTTATCAAAAAATTGCAGCAAATAATCAACACTCATTATCAATATTAGCGCAACAATAAAAAGTGCCATACCTGCAAAACCATGTATGAAGCCCTGCCCTGCTGCGTCGCCAAAGTAATATGTAATGAGCGTTAATAAGATAACGCGCACAACATTTGCGGTAAATGAAATAGGAATAATTAAAATTGCGAGGGTGATGTTGCGAAAAATTGAGTCATGTCGCACCAAGTTAAGGTACAGCAAGCCCAAAGCCTCTAACGAAACTAAGGTATGCATACCAGCACAAGCATCGGCGACTAATAGTTGGTATTGTCCTATTTGTAAAACTACACCTGTACGTGCGATTGGGTAGTTAAAAAAGTGTAGTACTGTATCAGTCACGTATGAAACAGCCAGTTTCATCGGCAATGTCACTGCATCCAGAAAAAATCCTGGTAGTGGAATCATAAAACAAATAAATAGTAGTGGAAACCACATCGACTTAAGGGCTTTTATACCACGAGTTAGGAGCAAAATACCCGCAAATACCGGAATCTGTGAGCCAATATCTAGCAATAAAATGTCTTGTGAGCGACCCAAAATATAGCAAAACAAACCAAACGTAATGAGTAAATAACCTAGTACTTTATGTTCAGCAGACCACTGAAATTGACTATTCGAGGGTGAGGTATTGGCTTCTTGTTTAATGCGGAGATTAGCTTTATCAGCTGTTATGTTGGTTTCGCTAGCCTGCGGCGATGCAAGACATGCGCGGTTACGCCAAATCAAAAATAAAACAACACCCAATACAATAGGGCCATGTGCTTGGTCATCATTACGCCAAGTGGTGGTCATTAAATGATGATATGTAGGTGCATATAATATAAAAAAGCCAACTAAGAGTGGCCACCACTCTTGAATCCAGCTGTTTAGCCACCCATGAATAAAACTGGGCAGTACATTATTATGTTTAGTATGCACGCTGTTTATTCACAGATTTAAAAATCGTTAATCACAGCGCCAACAATCTCAACACCTGACAATGTGAGTTGATCACGGATATTTTTAAGCTCAGATAAACGCGTTTGGTTTAGCCGCGAGGCCAGCAAAGCGCCGCCGCAACGGCCTGCTACAGCTTGTGAATCAGATGTTTCGTTGGCTGGTGCAGTATCCACAATCACTACATCGTAGTGCGCACATGCTTGGTTCATAAAATCAGTAAAATTGGCACGGCTTAATAACTCTTGCGGATTTGGCGGCACTGTACCCGCACCCAGTACAGTTAAGTCTGCAAATGAGTCAATTTGCGTGACAACATCCAAACCCGCTCGGCCCACCAAAATATCAGACAACCCACGCGACTCGCTTAAATTAAAAATTCGGTGTTGCGCAGGGCTTCTTAAGTTGGCATCTATCAACAAGGTTTGCTTACCCAGTTGAGAGAAAACTACTGCTAAATTAGCCGCCAAGTTGCTACAGCCATCAGCTGATGTGGCAGAAATGACGGCAAGTGCTTTATAACCTTCGTTAAACCAACGTAAGATGAGCTGGCTGCGTAACGCCCTGAGTGCCTCCACTTGTTTAGAAAAGGGCTGATAAGCAGCCACTAAATCTTTGCTAAACGCACCTTCGTTTGGCTGCAAATAAGGATAATCAAACTGTAGCGAAAGTGCTTGCTGAATATCTGCGGCAGTTACAAGACCTAGCTTTTGCGCAGCATCACCAAAACGAATGCCTTCTTCTTTTTGCAAACGTAAGACGCGCTCTGCATCTTCTGGCTTAATTTTACCAAGCGTTAGCAAAAGCTTACCTATGCTGGCATCTGGCTTGTGATTGCTACTCACCAAGAATGGATTTTTATTATGATTGACGATATCCATGTTTTTTCCAGAGTTTTCTAGGGGTTTTCCAGTGTTATTTCTGTGTTTAATGTTGTTTGATAACTGTATATTAGTTTAAGGCTAGTAGCTTTTGCGTTTGGCGAATAAGCAAATTGTTGCTCAATTGTTGAGTCTTACCCACAATTACTGCAAATACAGGTACACCTAAAATATCTGCAATGTCTTCACGGCTACGCACACGTCTATCCATCAGCTCAAGCAAAAGACCAAAACCAATGCCCAATACCGTACCCATAAAAATTCCTAATAAAACATTTAATACATTTTTGGGGCTGCTGGGCGTTAATGGTGCAATGGCTGGGTTTAAAATTGCAATATCACTTTGATTCGACTGGCCTTCAATGCTCGTTTGGCTGAACCGTTGCGATACTGCGTCCATACTTTTTTGTGCAGTTTCTACATCTTTTTGTAGCACAGTCATTTCGTCACGCAAGCTGTTCAGTGCTAGTACTTTATTTTTTTGCAAGCTCACTTGTGCACGTAACTCAGCTTCACGCTGGTTATTAATGTTGGCGGTACCCGTAATACTGTTGGCAACTCGTTGTGTTTCTTCAACCAATTGTGATTTTAATTTATTCGTTTCAGACTGCGCTGATTGATATTGCGGATGATTTTTACCTAATCGTTGCGCAAGTTCTGCTAGTTTTGTTTCAGCACGGGTAATGTCTACTCTCAAACTCTGCACCACTGGGCTGGTAGCCACATCAGGTGAGTCTGCTGCATTTTTGAGGGTATTTGTTTTGCGTGACTGCGACTCAATAGCCGCCGCTTGCACCATAGTCAACTGCATAGAAAGCTCATTTAAACGCATGCTTTCAACATCAAAAGTTTGTACCGGATTCGTAATGCCTTTTTCCTGTTGATATTTTGATAAACGTGTTTGAGCGGCTTCTAAATTATCACGAAATACTTTAATTTGCTCACCAAAGTAGCCAGCGGCCTTTTGCGCTGGTTCAACTCTTAATTGAACACTCGTTGTTTGGTAGTTTTCTGCAAATGCATTCGCTACGTCAGCTGCAAAATTAGGGTCAACAGCATTAAATGATATTTCAATCACGCTGCTTTCTTTCGATGGTCTAACATCTAATTTTTGAAGAAGTAAATTAGCCAACCAACTATTGATATCGCCCTGACCTTTTGCGACTTGTTTAAACTGTATTTGCGCTTGCTCACTTTTTGCCATGCCCAGTTGCTCAACTACTTTAAGCGCAATATTTCTACTACGAATAATATCAACTTGTGTTGCCATGTAACCTGGCATTAGCTGGGCAGGTAGCGTCAACCCAGTAACTGGATCCATGCCTTTATAATTCATTAATAAAGAAGTTGTCGCGCTATAAGTCTTTGGTAGCATCAGGGTAAAAATGGTTGCACCAACTACTGTTAACAAAAAAATCGATAAGATAATTTTATAGCGGGCTTTTAAGATCAAGAAAAACTGTAACAAATTCATGGATGTTCCTAAAAGAGGCTTTCTTCAACAAAAATAACATCTTCTGCGTGTACAGCGTCTGTGAGTTTAGGTGATGTTTTGACCACATCGCCAGCTTCATTACGGCGATAAAGCTTGATACTGCGTTGTGTACCACGAATAGTTGGGCCGCCACCTTGCGCTAGCGCTTGCAGCACAGTCATATTGCGCTCAAGGCGATAAGCATTCGGACGTTGGGCCTCACCATAAATATAGAAAACTGGTGCGCGGTGAACATAAATACGGTCTCCCGAGCTTACCATGACTTCTGCTGATGGCTCTTTATCAAGAAACAATCCTGCAACATCTACTTCTTGTTTGAACGGCTTGCCATCGCGCATACCTGATACTACTACCGAGTCTGATGCTGTAGGAATCATGCCTCCGGCTAATGCAATAGCATCTGCTAAGCGCATACTGTATGCCTCTAAGGTAAATCTACCCGGACGCAACACTTGGCCAATAATTGAGACTTGATTACCTGGCGTGATATAGATGACATCGCCATTACTCACCAGAATATCTTCAGTTTTTTTATCGGCTAAAAAAAGCGTTGCTAAATCGACTTCATAACGAAACGGCTTGCCGTCACGAATACCTGTGACTAAAGCAAAGCCATTACCTGCAATTTGTGCAACACCACCAGCGGTTGCCACCATGTCACTTAAGCGCATGTTAAATGTTTCTAGTGCATAACGCCCTGGCCTATTGACCAAGCCAAGCACCGCAATTTGATTGCCGCGAATTTGCAAAAGTACAATATTTACTTGCGGTTCTTGCAGAAACTTACCACTGATTAAAGCTTGTGCAATCGCTTTTTCGGCAGCTTGAATAGTCTTGCCACCTAACGTAATTTCACCAATTAACGGATAAGTAATCACACCATTTTCTGATACTCGTGCCTCAGTCATTAGCTCAGGATTCTGAAAAACGTTCACACGTATAGCATCACCTGCCCCTAGCAAGTAATCCTGTTTATTTTCGGCAAATGCTTGAGTTGAAGCAAACATAGTCAATAACGTCAAAAATATAAAAGTGAATAATTTGAATAATTCGGATAATCTCAGCTGCATGATATTTCTCTCAAGATAATTTATTTGACATTCGCTCATGATTTACTTTAACCCTGCCACGCCTGCATTGATTGATGTTGATTGCATATCTTTTTTAGCTGGCATGTTTTTGCTTTTATCAGCCAACACCGTAAAATCACCCATATATTCTATTTTGGCTTCTTGACGGAATTGTTTAATTTTCTCTTCAATAAGCGCTTTACCACGTGTATTCACAAAGTAGTTCTTAATCGAAGGTGTGGCAGCTGCAAGATTTAAAGGTGCATTTTGAATTTTTGTAATATTTAACAAGTGCGCATTATTATCAATCGTCAATACAATCGTATCGCCTACATTTAGATTTTGTAACTTAGGCAAAACATCTAACGGCAGCTGTTCTGCAGGCAGCGTGTATGCTGTGCCTGCATATTTAATGCCTTTTTCTTGCAAACTACTGGCAATTTCTTGTATGGTTTTACCTTGTTCAACGCTAGCATTTAACAACATTAATGTTTCCGCACTTGTATCTGTAACAATATCTTGCAGACCATAAATACGGCGATTAGCAAACAAACTCTTATTTTCAGCGTAATATTTTTTAACTTCACGGTCGTTAATTTGTGCTGCGTTTGCTAGTATTTTCTGCAAATACGCTTTAGCCAATATATCTTTTTTAGCAGTCTCTATCGCCATAATGACGTCTGGCGACCTATCTAAACTTTCTTTGTTCGCTTTTTCAATCACAATTTGTTGGTCAACTAATCTTTCTAGTACGAGCTTTCTAGTTTCAACAGCGTTTTCAGCTGTTAAATTTGGTATCTCTTTCATCACCTGATTAAGCTGATGCATCGAAATTTCAGCATCATTTACCTTAGCAACTACCTGAGTACTAACCTTTTGGTCAGACTCTTTATTACATGCACTCAACAAACTAATACTCAACGAACACATCGTGAGCGCTGATAAAAACCTAAAAGTAGAAATAGAAAAATCGTTCATTTGTTTATTTTGCTTTGCTTTTAAATAAGTTTTTAAATTCTTAAGATGTTATTGAAAAAATTAAAGGTGCAATTGAAAGTATTAAAAATGCTGTTGAAAGATTTAACCGAAGTACAAGAAAATTGGTAATAAAAAAAGTCATCATACGGCTCAAATAAAGTATAAAAAATGGGTATAGATTAAAAAGTCAGCTGTCCATTGATACCAGCACTATTGGAGTTGTAATCTTGGTTTAACACATTAGAGTCTCGCTCATCATGCTGAAAAACCAAACCCAATTTAATCGTTGAGCGCGGCGTCCAATCAATACCTATGCCGTAGACTAGACTTTCATCTTCTCGGTCTATTACTCTAAATACAGGCCCATCACCTAAAAATCTTCTTCTGCCAACCTGCATGTTTGCACCAACTATTATCTTTGAACTCACCGCCCAAGTTGGCTTAATAAAAAAAGTATCGTTTGAAGAATAAGTACTTCTTTGGTCTTGAAAAATAGACAATCTACGGTTTAGCCCGATATTCAAATTAATCTTGCCAGTTACATCCCAAGCATAATTTATGCCGCCAAAAAAGCCAGAGTAGTCACGCAATGCAAATGTATCATCTGTGCGTTTTAGGTAACCTAAATTTGAAGAAATCTGTGATTTACCCGTTACACGCCACACTGCGTTTAACTCAGCTTCTTTTTCATTAAAGCCCTTGCCTATCAATCCAGCTAGGTTGACTGATTGGTTTTCGCCCTCACGATTACGCACTTTGAAACTAATATTATTTTGAGAGGGGAAAACATATTTAAGCCCTCCTTCTATCGCATCTAACTTAAAGCTCGTTTCAGGCAAAAAGTCTTGGCTATTAGTTACCTCAGATTTGTTATAGCCGCCGAGCAAGTGCCATACATCATTGGGTGAGAAATCAAAATCAAATGCTTCGCGCTCAGAAACCCTTTTGTTTTGTTCATTACTATTTCTGTTATCAATAAATGGTACTAAATCGACGGTACGATCTGCTGAAATAGTACCTTTAAGGTTAGGCGTTAACGCCCATAGCCAGGCAGCTTTATAGTTGTTAGCTTTAAAGTCTAAAAAATTCGCTTGGCTATAATTTGTTTCTACATGACTAAAATCTAGCTTTAATACTTGAAGCGAGTATTTTTTATTGATATTGAATCCAAAACTCGTCTTCAATATATTGTCAGCTCTGGTTGCATTGGGGTTACCTGGCTGTAAACCTGAGTCTAGGCGAAACAAATTGTTGTCATACACGTAACTCGTACTGATTAAGGTGTTGAATACATCATCGCTATCTGCTTTAGTGGGTAGCACAAAGAATATGCAAAACAAAAATGCACACCATTGCACGATATGCGTTTTACAAATTGTTGCTGAAGATTTTTTTTGAGTGAATGAAATCAATTATTTAATGTTTTAACCAAGACTTATTATCAACTGACACTTATTAAGTAGATGCACCATAAACACTTTGTGAATAACTAGGCACGAAATTTTCAATGGTTTCACGCAAACGACCTGTACTTGTCTGCAGCAAGGTTATCAACAGTTTGTTACCTAATCGTGGCATTTGTAGTAAAACATTGTTAAATGATTCACGGGTTAAAACCGCAACATCGGTAGGCATTGAGGTAACGCAACTAGCTATGCGTGTTAATCCGTCTATCAACGACATTTCGCCCAACGTACCACCCACCTCAATGCTGGCAATCAGTTGCTCACTACCGTCATTAGTTTTCTTTAACACATTAACTTGACCAGTCAGCACTAACATTAAGTAATCACCCTGATCACCTTCTGTTAATAATTTAAAATCTCGCGGTGCTGCATAACAGTGCATAAAACGACACAGTGCACGCACCTCATCAAAACTAAAATTTTCAAAAAGATTGATTGCACCAATAATTTCGTAGAGATCTTCTTCAAACTGAGTCGCCTCTCCTAACCACAACAAACCTGGGTTAGCCATCATAAAATCGTTAGGCATAGCATCCTATCAGTGACTTAAAAACACAGTTAACTTATAAATATTATTGTTATTTTTGCAGAAAGTTGTCCGCATTAAGCACGACCATCAAAATAACGTCATAAAACTTAGATACAGTCTTGCGTAGTTTGATATGTAGCAAGACTGAGTAAATACTCATCAAACAATGGCGACCAACTCTTATCAAGCAACCAACCTTAAACAATTGTAAAGCTGGCACATTTTCTGCTTTGAATTTGATTAATTAGTTTACCCTTACGCATAATAACTACTTAGATGATGACCTACTATAGTCCGTATGCACCAATTACAAAGCTCCGCCGTAAATATACTGTGTGTAAGTAAACAAACTATGGCACCTGATTTGAGTTTAAACAATAAAAATAACCACCCACTAGACTTAGTCATGCACAAGTCTTTGCACATTCGTTCGCACTTTGAACTAATGTTATGGCTACAGAGTGATGTGCAGCAATATATTCCCCATGAAGTGATGATTGCTGCCTGGGGAGACTTTTCGCTCGGTCTTATATACATAGACATTGTTTCAGCTTTGCCAGGTGTTCGTACTGGTAAAATCGCTAGCGCTCAACTGACCTCATTACTACAAGATCTTTTCAAACACTGGCATCAACATTCTAAAGTTCCTTTCACGCTAAGCGTTGATAAAGGCATATTCCATAAGCATGAGCTAGGTTGTGTTGAAGCTAATATCAATCTTAAAAAAATGAAGCTGGCTTTAGTGCACGGTATTAAAGACTATCGCGGAGGTCACGATTGCTTATACGTACTCATAGACTCAAATGCGGTGGTAGCGCCAAATGCGCGAAAAATGCTCTCTGTTTTGATGCCGTTTATTGACTCTACACTCAGGCAAATTGAGCATTTACCGGAACAACTACCGATAGAGATCGCGCCTTTGATTGAGGTTGAGCAAGAGATTGTTGGTACATTATCTAATCGCGAATCTGAAATTATGCGCTGGGTAAAAATGGGTAAAACTAACTTTGAAATCGGCATGATTTTAAACATCAGTGCTTTTACTGTTAAAAATCATTTACAACGTATTTTCAAAAAATTAGATGTGCTTAATCGCGCGCAAGCTGTTACACAATTCAACAGAATGTACCAAATACAATGATCGAAAAAAAAACAATACCTGTCATTCGTAAAGCCTCCGGTGTCACGCTCGCTCGTGACAATATGCTAGTCACTATTGAGTCGTTACTAGAGCCAATTATCACAGTTTTAGCCTTGCTAATCGTTGCACTTTGGCAAGAAGGTCATCTCAGCCCTATCTATATTTTTCTCGCTGTTATCTTATTTTTACTGACATATCCCGGTAATCAAAAAACTAGCCAACCAATACATAAAGCCACTGGTGACATCATTATTACTTGGGTGATTTTATCTAGCTTACTGCTGCTATTCGCTTACAGCACACAATACTTATACATGTTTACCAAAGATACTATTATTTTTTGGTTAATATTAACGCCAGTTCTGCAAATTATCGCTCTCGTCACACTCAAACTACTGGTACCTGTCATTATCAGATTTCAAGGCCCCATAAAACGTGCTGTAATCGCGGGTATTAACGATCAAAGTATTGCACTCACACTCAGGCTGAACGACAACCAGCTCAGATCAACAAAAGTAGTTGGTTTCTTTGAAGATCGTGCATTAGAGCGCGTTGCTGCTAGCACAGATATTGATGTCATTTTAAGTGGTGATAAAAATGTAGCCTTATTAGGTAAAATTGGCGAAATAGCTGATTATATTAAGCTACATAAAATCAACATTCTGTATTTATCATTACCGATGAATAGTCATCCCAGAATACTCAAGTTGCTTGACGATTTAAAAGACACCACGGTGTCTATTTATTATATTCCAGATATTTTTATGACTGATTTGATACAAGGTCGTATGGATCAAGTTGGCGATATTCCTGTTGTGGCAATCTGTGAAACACCTTTTACTGGCTTTGATGGCATGATTAAACGCATGGCAGATGTAGGTTTTTCAATTGGAATATTATTTCTAATCTTACCCATACTCATCATTATTGCTATCGGGGTTAAGTTAACATCTGCAGGGCCTGTTATTTTTAAGCAAAGGCGCTATGGTTTAGATGGTAAAGAAATTTTAGTCTATAAGTTTCGTTCGATGACCGTAGCTGAAGACGGTGAAAAAGTCACTCAAGCTACAAAGAATGACCAACGTATTACAAAGCTAGGCTCTTTCTTGCGTAAGTCTTCACTAGATGAGTTACCACAATTTATCAACGTGCTACAGGGTCGTATGAGTGTTGTAGGCCCGCGGCCGCATGCGGTGTCACATAATGAGATGTATCGTAAGCTAATCAAAGGTTATATGATTCGTCACAAGGTGAAGCCAGGTATTACCGGTTGGGCTCAAGTCAATGGATTACGCGGCGAAACTGAAACGTTAGATAAAATGAAGGCTCGTATTGATTATGACTTAGACTATTTACGTCATTGGAGCCCAAAACTAGATATGTATATCGTCCTTAAAACGGTATCAGTTGTGTTTAAAGGTGAAAAAAACGCTTATTAGCTGCATGATAATAGTCAAGTTAAACTAAAATACTAATACTTTAGTTTAAAGATTTATTCATGCAGCGCACTAAAATTATCAGTCTACTCGCGCGTCTCTCGCTGTTTTGCCTACTTTGTTTATTATTTATCGGTGGTAGCCAACCTGTCGCTGTTAAATTGTTCCCAGTACCATGGGATAAGTTGATTCATGCGCTAACTTTTGGCTTACTGTTCGTGGTTTCAAGCCTGGCATTCCCAAGAATTAAACCTCTTTTTATATGGTTTACCATCATTATAATTGGCATGCTAGATGAGATTCATCAGCTTTATATTCCAGGTAGATCTGCTGGGTTAGATGACTTACTAGCAGATATCATAGGCAGCTTTTGCGCACTTATGTTGATGCATTATTTATTACCAAAACCCTCAAAACATAGTTAAAAATGGACGTAAAAAAAGCGCATTTTCATGCGCTTTTTTATTATTACTAAGTATTTCACTCAGTAACATTAACTCACTAGCTGTTTTTGCGACGATATGCAACAAAACCCATCAAACCTAAACCAGCTAAAAACATACCATACGTTTCAGGCTCTGGTACTGGAGATGTTAGCGAAATTGAACCTGCATAGTGCGGAGCACCAGAACCTGAACCTACAATGTGTAAAAAGTAGTTTCCAGCTGTTGCACTGAAACTTGGATCAAAAGTACTAAATGAAGCTTTTGTACCGCCAGCAAATATATTACCTGTAGCAAGTACTGTTGATGTGGATGATAAAAGCTCAAATAAACTAAATGTAAAACTACCTTTACCGCCGCCTAATACTTCAGCACTTAGATCACCTGGTGCAGTCACGGTAAATGATAATAAATCATTAAAACTACTACCTGAACCTGTTAAGCCTGTATCAAAAAAAGCGTAGGTACCTGTTGGGGTTGGTGCAAGTGTAGATGACGTTGAGAAGCTCGCAGCTGCTTGCGCCATTGATGCGCTCGTGGCTAAGATCGCTGCTAACATTAGATTTTTCAATGCTATGGTTTTCATAAATTACTCCTAAAATAAATCAATTAAACAAGAAATTAAATAAATAAAAACTCTAAAAACTTTTATTTTTTGAATCTCCTAGAGTTGACTCATTAAATCAATAACCGAAAATTGCCACAATAGCCTTAACGGACTAAACAGGTATCAACTTATATTATTAAAAATAGCTTCAATGCTGTTAACTAATGAAATTGCTATTTGAATAGTACCTTTTTAGCTCTGGCAACCAATTTAGAACTATATTTTTAACGTTTCAGTTTTGATTCATAATTAAGGT
>JANNBX010000231.1:0-1651 GCA_031385945.1 Methylophilaceae bacterium
ATTGTTATCAACTGGCATGTCAGCAATGGCAGACAGCACTAACGATATTGTTAATGCCTTAATTACAAAAGGTGTATTAACAGAAGAAGAGGGTGCGCTACTAACTAAAGGCCGTGCAGAAGAAGTTGAAGTGCAAGCCAAGAAAGAAAAGAAATATTCAACAAGTAAAGTGAATATTCGCGGTTATCTACAAATTCGCAACACAACCATGGTAAGTGGTGATGATGTTGGCGTTAATCTGTTTTCTGACCGCTCAGTTGGTAATGACCGTTCTTTAGGTGACCAAGATAAAAACATTTTAATTCGTCGTGCGCGTTTAGTCATATCGGGTGATGCTGGTGATCGTTTGAGTTACTACTTACAACCAGACTTCGCCAGCTCAGTTACTGGTGGCGGCAATATTGCGCAATTACGTGACTTTTATGGTGATTTAAACTTAACTAAAGATAAAGTTCACCGTATTCGTGTTGGTCAATCTAAAGTACCTTATGGTTTTGAAAACTTACAGTCTTCACAAAACCGTTTAGCGTTAGATCGTTCAGATGCTTTAAACAGTGCGGTAAAAGATGAGCGTGATTTGGGTGCTTTTTACTACTACACACCTCTAGCAACACAAGCTCTTTTCAAAGAGATTATGGATTTAGGTTTAAAACACTCAGGTAACTATGGTCAGTTTGCTTTTGGTTTGTATAACGGCCAAGGTGCAAATAACCGCGAAGTGAATGATAACTACCACGTTGTAGCGCGTTACACACACCCATGGAAAACAGATAGTGGTCAAATTTACGAGGCAGGCATTCAAGCTTACTCAGGTGACTATATTCCAGTTTCACAAGGTGCGTACCGTAGAAGAAGCCCTACTACTGGCGTAATTGCTGCAGCAACCCCAACAATACAAAACAGAAATGGTATTAAGGATGAGCGCGTAGCGTTAAGCTTTATGATGTATCCACAACCGTTTGGTTTGCAAGCTGAATGGAACTGGGGTAATACGCCAGGCCTAGATATTGCAGCTAACCAGATTCAAGAAAAAAGCTTAAACGGTGGTTACATTCAAGCGATGTACAAAATTGATAACTTTAAAGTATTTGATACGAACGGTACTTTAATTCCGTTTATTAAATATCAATATTTTGATGGCTACAATAAAGCTGAAAGCAATGCTGCTGAAAATGATGTGAACGACTGGGAAATTGGTGCTGAGTGGCAAATTGCACCAGAAGTTGAATTGGTTGCGTACTATCACATGATGAAACGCTCAAATATTGTTGCAGGTGCTTCAGCGGCTAATGCTGCTTTGGGTGGCCCAAGAACAGATTATGAGAAATTTAGTGCTGATGCATTACGTGTGCAATTGCAATACAACTTCTAAGCAAATCAACGCTTAATTTAGCTGTATAAAAAACCCGCTTAGGCGGGTTTTTTATTTTCTATTCATTCAATGTAATGTTAATTACAAGTGACTAACCTCATTAAATATGGCTACGCTTTATCGCATCTGCATTTAAATTAGCTGCTTTCAATTCAGCGTATAGCATGCGCGTTTCTAGCAAATTCCATATTCTTAGCATGGCCTCAATAGTGTCAAACGGTTTGGTTAAAAAGTCTTTTGCACCTAAGGCCAGCGCTTTGCGTTTGGCGGCGATAGTTG
>JANNBX010000238.1:0-1833 GCA_031385945.1 Methylophilaceae bacterium
CTTCAAGTTCGCGCCACAAACGACGTATTGACTGGCGGTCTTTAATCAAACACGTTAAAAGTGAACTTTGCTTTGGCTGTGTAGGGCTTGCAGGCTTGATTATGGTCATAATTACTATTTTATCATGCGAGTTATGGCGCAAACAAAGACATGCCTTAACTTTAAATCTTTAAAACATGGAACTATTTTTGAGCGTTACAAGTACTAAAACTTTTGAAACAATTCGGTCACATTTAAAACTAAATCGTGTGAAATAATATTACTTAACTATTATTTACAGTGTTTTTTGGGTATTTCTCGTGAGATACAGCAGGCTTAATCACTTCACAAACCTTATTGTTTGTGCAAATTTTGCTTTTTAAATTTTTAAATGATCGGATTTACCATGAAATTCAATACCTTAGCTTTTATCCTAATTAGCAGCTTCAGCCTAAGTGCAAACGCTGCCAACTGCAATACGTTAATGGGCGGTTGCCCACTTGAGCAAAATCTAGCAACATCTGACCACATGCGCTCACAAATTCAAAACCGTGTGCTACCACAAACCAATATGCCTGCAGCTTCAACCAGTGTAAGCAATGGCAAAAGTAAAAACACAGTGGCTAATAAGAAGCCTAATCAGAGTGGCATTATGCAAACCATCAAACAAACAATCGTTAAATAACTGAGCATTTAATTACGCTAATTTGAGTCAGTAGCGCGTTACAGTAAGACAAAACTCAATAAGTGCTCAGCGCATTGATTGAGTTTTGTTATTTTTACCACCAGCTTAGCTAAACTTTACACAAAAATCTTTCTTGCATAGCTTGCAAGTTTAACTCCTGCAAAATACTTTCAAT
Organism: Methylophilaceae bacterium; assembly: GCA_031385945.1. Taxonomy (GTDB): domain Bacteria; phylum Pseudomonadota; class Gammaproteobacteria; order Burkholderiales; family Methylophilaceae; genus JANNBX01. The sequence continues at coordinate 840 of JANNBX010000238.1, forward strand.
TCTTTGTGAGGCGTTTTTGCGGGGCTGGCCTGTATATTTTGCAATAATCAGCTCATTTTTCATTGAGTGCTCCCAACCTACTAACTCGGTTACAGTGACTGAATAGCCCGCTGCCTCAAGCTGCAAGCAGCGTAATACATTGGTAATTTGGCTACCAAATTCGCGTGTGTGTATAGGGTGCCGCCAAATTTCACTGAGTGCTGTTTTGCCAAAACTTTCAACCTTTTTAAGCCGCAAGTTTTCAGCAACCTCCGCTTGGCAGCACGGTACTAACACCATATATTTAGCATGCTTTTTTAGGCCAAATTGTATGGCGTCATCTGTTGCGGTATTACAAGCATGCAGTGCTGTGACAATATCTACAGTGCTAGGTAGCGTGTTTGAGGTGATTGATTCAGCCACACTTAAATGCTCAAAAGCCATGCGCTCAAAGCCGCAATCAATCGCTAAACTACGTGATTTTTCAACTAAATCAGCACGGGTTTCAATGCCAATCACTTGCCCTGTGGCGTGCTGCTTTAGCAACAAATCATACAAAATAAAACCAAGATATGATTTGCCCGCACCGTGATCGACCAGCGTAGGATTCGGGTTGTTTGCAAGCACTGCATTAAAAAGCGGCTCAATAAAATTCACCAAGTGATAGACCTGCTTAAGCTTACGGCGGCTATCTTGATTAAGCTTGCCATCAACGGTGAGTATATGCAGCGCCTTTAACAGCGCGATGGATTGATTGGGTTTGATATCTGGTGTCATTTCAGTATTTTAAGGCAAAAAACTCAATTAGCCGCCGATAAACATGGGTCAGTACAGATTAAAACCAAAGCTTATTTAAAAATCGAGTAATCAGGTACGGAGTGTTAAAATATTGATTATTAAGTAAGTCATCAAAAAAATCCGTTTTTATGCGCGTTCATCTGCGTTTATCTGCGGCAAAATTAAGGTTTTAGAACATGGCAATACAGTGGTATCCCGGGCACATGACCCAAGCCCG
>JANNBX010000251.1:0-1824 GCA_031385945.1 Methylophilaceae bacterium
CGCATGGTTTTGGTGTTTTGGGTCAGCATGGCGAGGGTAGTTTAAGCCACTTCAACATTAAATCCCCCCGTGTCATTGTGATGGCAACGCTGGGTAAAGCAGCCGGTGTTGCAGGTGCATTTGTGGCGGGTGAACAAGTGGTGATTGATTATTTAATTCAACACGCGCGCAGCTATGTTTACTCAACACCTGCACCACCGCCCATGTCTGCAGCCTTGATTCAATCAGTTAAATTGATTGCTGAGGGTGACGATTTACGTGCAAAATTACAAGCGAATATTGCGTATTTACAAGAAAATTTGCATTTGAAAAACTGGCAATTGATGTACTCGCAAACTGCCATTCAACCACTGATTGTGGGTAGTAATTTGGCGGCTATTAACCTTGCCAAACACCTGCAATCCCAAGGCATTTTAGTGCCGGCTATACGCCCGCCAACCGTGCCTAAAGATACAGCAAGGCTACGTATTTCACTCTCAAGCAGCCACACTATTAAAGATATTCAACAGCTTATTGATGCATTGCAACTAGCTGAAGTAGCACTTGCTTAAATGGCATTACATATTGAAAAATATGGCTCGTCAAGTAAGCAAGCACTCACTTTAATTCACGGTTGGGGCATGCACTCTGGTGTTTGGCAGCCAGTGATTCATGCGTTAACTGAACAGTATTATGTGCACTGCATAGATCTGCCGGGTATGGGTTTAAGTGAAACTATTTCGCCATATACTTTGGATAATTTAAGTGCAGAAATTAGTGCATTATTACCCGAAAATACGCATTTGCTAGGTTGGTCTTTGGGCGGTCAAATAGCGATGCAAATTGCGCTTGATGCGCCTAAAAAAATCTGCAAATTAGTGCTGGTGGGTGCAACCCCAAAATTCACAGCCAGTGACAATTGGTCCTGTGGCGTACTAATGCAAAATTTAGAAAAATTCGGCGCTGAAGTTGAGCGCGATTACATGGTAACGATGCTGAAATTTTTGAGTTTGCAATGTATGGGGGCAGCGAATATGAAAGATACCGTTCGTATTTTGCGTGAGGCTTTTGCGCTTAAACCAGTGCCTAATAAAGCTAGCTTGAAGTTAGCACTCACTATTTTACAGGCGACTGATTTACGCCTGCAATTAAAAAATATACAAACACCTACACTGATTTTGCATGGTGAAAAAGATGGATTATCGCCAATTGGTGCGGGTAATTTTTTGGAAGATAACATTAAAAATAGCCAGTTTCAGTCGTTTTCTAAAGCAAGTCATGCGCCTTTTTTATCGCATCCTAAAGAGTTTTTACAGGCTTTGAAACAGTTTTTATTATGAATACAACCGACATTTATCACTTAGACAAAGCCCGTGTGCGCCGCTCTTTTAACCGCGCAGCGGGCGATTATGACGCCGCAGCGGTTTTGCAAAAGCAGGTGCGTGAAGAAATGCTGAGCCGTTTAGACTTAGTAAAACTCAAGCCAAAAACCATACTCGATGCAGGTTGTGGCACAGGCCATGGTGGCTTAAGTTTAGGCAAAAAATTTAAAACAGCACAAATTATTGCCCTAGATGTAGCCCCCGCCATGTTGCAGGCTGCACTTAGTAATCAAGGTTTGATGCAGCGTTATTTAGCACCGCTTAAGCCAATTTGTGCAGATATTGAGCAGTTGCCTTTGATGAATGATTCAGTTGAATTAGCATGGTCAAACTTAGCGATTCAGTGGTGCAACAATTTAGACGCAGCGTTTACCGAGTTTCACCGTGTGTTGAAGCCAGAAGGCCTGTTGATGTTTAGTACATTTGGCCCAGATACTCTACGTGAGTTACGTATTGCTAGTTC
>JANNBX010000252.1:0-2052 GCA_031385945.1 Methylophilaceae bacterium
CGTAGATGAGCCGACAACGTTAGAGATTGGTGATAACAACACTATTCGTGAGTTTTGTACCTTTAATCGCGGCACCATTCAAGATAAAGGCGTTACTAAAATCGGTAACGACAATTGGATTATGGCTTACGTGCATATTGCCCACGATTGCACGATTGCTAACAACACTATTTTAGCTAACAATTCCTCACTTGCTGGCCATGTTGATATTCATGATTACGCGATTTTAGGCGGCTTTACCTTGATACATCAGTTTTGCAAAATCGGTGCGCATGTGATTACGGCTGTTGGCTCAGTAATATTTAAAGATGTGCCACCGTATGTAACGGCTGCTGGATATGATGCTAAACCGCATGGTATCAACAGTGAAGGCTTAAAGCGCCGTGGTTTTGATGCTGAACAAATCATGCAAATCAAACGCGCTTATAAAGCGTTGTTTCGTAACGGTTTAAGTTTAGAAGAAGCAAAAGTAGAGTTAGCGACTATGGCAAAATCTCATGCTGAAATATCGCTGCTGGCTGATTTTTTAAACGTTTCAACACGCGGTATCATTCGATAATCTTCAACGATAGATTTATCGTTCAATCATATAATAAACTTTAAGTATGGCAAAAATAGCAATTGTGGCGGGTGAGTCTTCTGGAGATTTACTCGGTAGCCATCTTATTAACGCACTCAAACTTCAGCGCCCTGACCTCGAATTTTTTGGCATTGCAGGACCGAAAATGCAAGCTGAAGGTGCTAAAACTTTATATCCAATAGAGCGCTTATCGGTGCGTGGATACGTTGAGGTCTTAAAGCATTTGTGGGGCTTGCTCAAGTTGCGTCGTGAGTTAGCCAAAACAATTATCAGTGAAAAGCCTGATTTATTTATTGGCATTGATGCACCTGATTTTAATTTCGCTCTGGAAAAAAAACTAAAAACACGTGGTATTCCAACAATTCATTATGTTAGCCCATCCCTATGGGCTTGGCGTGGTGGCCGAATCGGTAAGATTAAACGCGCTGTTTCGCATGTATTAGCTTTGTTTCCCTTTGAGCCAAAAATTTATCAAACTGCTGGTATTCCAGTTACTTATGTGGGGCATCCGCTAGCGGATATTTTCCCGATGACGCCTGATGTTGCAGGTGTGCGTGAAACGCTTAAATTAAAGCCTAACCAAACTGTGATTACATTGATGCCTGGTAGCCGCCAAAGTGAAGTGATTCAACATGCTGATTTGCTGGTTAATACTGCCAAGTTGTTACTATTAGATAATCCAGAAACTGTTTTCTTAGCACCGCTTATTACACGCGAAACACGCGATTTATTTCAAGCGTCCATTTACAAAAATAATGCACAAGAATTACCTATTCAAGTGTTATTTGGGCACTCTGATTTAGCGATAGAAGCCGCAAACTTAGTGATTGTGGCATCTGGCACTGCAACGCTTGAAGTGGCGCTACTGAAAAAGCCCATGGTGATTATTTATAGAATGCCTAATTTAAGCTGGCAGCTTTTAAAGCGTATGCGTTATCAGCCTTATGTTGGCTTGCCGAATATACTAGCAGGGCGTTTTGTGGTGCCAGAGCTATTACAAGAGGATGCTACGCCTGAAAAATTGCGTGCCGCCACCTCAAATTTACTTAATGACAAAGCTTACTTAAAAGAAATTGTTGAAACATTTACCAATATACACAAAGAGTTAAAACAGAATACGGCAGAAAAAGCAGCTAAGGCTATTTTGGCGTATTTGTAGATGATTTGTAATGGACATCTCTATAAATTTAAGCTTCTAAATTAAACAAGGCGCGATTAAAAAATAATGACGTCGCATATAATTGATATGTAAGGAGTTATTTTTTATGAGCAACACAGTGTGATGACGAAGATTGAATTTATAGAGGTGCCCAGATGCTTATTTGTGGTGTAGATGAAGCAGGGCGGGGTCCGCTTGCAGGTGCGGTTTATGCGGCAGCAGTCATACTAGACCCTAAGCAGCCGATTATTGGTTTGGCTGACTCAAAAAAACTCTCTGAAAAAAAGCGCGATGCTTTAAGTGTTGAGATCAA
>JANNBX010000262.1:0-3982 GCA_031385945.1 Methylophilaceae bacterium
TTGATACATTCCAATAATCAAAACACCGTTTATTTGGACACGCCTTTTTACCTCAAAGATGGACACGGCGCGACCAGCGTGCTGCAGTCCGAACACCTTGATAAAAAGACCGCACAGTTTTTTATGGGGTCTATTAAAAAAGTTATCTTGCAAAAATATACGTACAATTCAAAAGCGACAAAAATTGAATTGAAAAGTACGGATATTAACTTACCAATCAAAACTGAAAATAACCCAGACTACGACTACATGCGCCTTGTTATCTCCGCCATGCAAAAAGTGGTGATTAAAAACGTGGTGGATTATTTGGATGTGCGGATTGAGAAAACGGATGAGATAATATGCTAAATTTAGCACTTAATCATACTTGTTATAAATTAGGTAAGCCATGAAACAATATCACGACCTGCTAAATCATGTTTTAGTGCACGGTAACCAAAAAACCGATCGCACTGGTACGGGTACAACTAGCGTATTTGGCTACCAAATGCGATTTGATTTAGCGCAAGGTTTTCCGCTACTCACTACTAAAAAAGTCCATTTAAAATCCATCATTCACGAGTTGCTGTGGTTTTTGCAGGGCTCAACCAATATTGCGTATTTAAAAGAAAATGGTGTGCGTATTTGGGATGAGTGGGCAGATGAACAAGGTAACTTAGGCCCAGTTTACGGCTACCAGTGGCGTAATTGGCCTAAGCCAGACGGTACGCATATTGATCAAATTGTACAGGTGATTCAGGCGATTAAAACCAACCCTGATTCACGTCGCTTAATCGTTTCTGCTTGGAATGTGGCTGATGTTGATCAAATGAAACTGCCGCCATGCCATGCTTTTTTTCAATTTTACGTGGCACCCGCATCGCCAGACGAGGCAGATCAAAGATCAAAACTTTCTTGTCAGTTATATCAGCGCAGTGCTGATATTTTTTTAGGCGTACCGTTTAATATTGCTTCTTACGCACTACTCACGATGATGGTTGCGCAAGTTTGTAATTTAAAATTAGGTGACTTTGTACACACGCTAGGTGATGCGCATATCTACAGTAACCACATGGAGCAAGTACAAGAGCAGCTATCACGTGATTTGCGCCCACTGCCAACCATGCAAATTAACCCTAATGTAGCCGATATTTTTAGCTTCAAATTCGAAGACTTCACGCTACTGAATTATGATCCGCACCCCGCAATTAAGGGTGTAGTAGCTGTTTAGATGAATGCTTAATGTAGCTGTGAGCCATATTTTGGCTGATTACAGCCATTTCTGTAAGAAATGTAAAATAACCAATGATTCATTGAATTATTTTATATAATCAAAACTCAAATTTTGATATTAAGTTTGCTTTTAAGCTGTGTGGCAAACAAATTTATTTGATTTTAATTATTTAGGAGATTCAATATGTTACGTAATATTTTAGTCATGGCTGCTGTTGCAGCTACATTTTCAACAGCAGCGATTGCTGGCCACGAAACGATTAAACCAGTAAAAGCCGATAGCTTAGGCAAATGCGTTAAAGCAGCTTTAAAAGCGCATGAAGGTAAAATTGTTAAAGTAGAAATGAAATCTGAAGACAAAAAACCAATGTATGAGTTTGATGTTGAATCAGCTGACGGTACGGCTTGGGATATCGAGTGTAATGTTAAAACAGGTAAAATCACTGAAATTGAACAAGAAGTAAAAAGTGATGATGCTAAATTTAAAGCTGCAAAAGTAACTGAAGTGGCTGCAAAAGAAACTGCATTAAAAGCACACCCAGGTACGATTGTTGAAACTGAGTACGAAATTGAGCCAGATGGTAAATTGTCTTATGAGTTTGATATTCTTGAAGCTGATGGCGAAGAAATCAAAGTTGAAGTAGATGCTAACACTGGCTTAATCGTTGAGCAGAGCTACGAAGTTTATCAAATCGGTAAAGAGTAATTTTTGCTGACTTAATTAGCAAATAGTACAAATAAAAAAGGCACTTTATGTGCCTTTTTTATTATTTGCATCTGCCTTTATAAAGCCGTCTATTTGCTAAATAGCATTTTCCCACCTTTGTAATCGACTAATACAGTGTCTTTAGCCACAAACTCACCTTGCAATAGCGCTTTGGCTAACGGGTTTTCAATCTCGCTTTGAATCGCCCGTTTAAGCGGTCTTGCACCATAAACAGCATCAAAACCGGCACTGGCGATTTCGGCAATGGCTGCATCTGTTAGCGTTAAGCCAATTTCTAGTTTGCTTAAACGTGTTTTTAACGTTTGCAGCTGAATGGTTGCGATGGATTTTACGTTGGTTTCGTTCAAGCTATGGAACACGATAATGTCATCAATGCGGTTAATAAACTCAGGCCTGAAGTGGTTTTTAACTTCGCCCATTACGGCGAGTTTAACCACTTGATAATCTTGGTCGGCCATACTCTGTATCATTTGCGAACCCAAATTGCTGGTCATAATAATGACTGTATTTTTGAAGTCCACTGTGCGACCTTGGCCATCGGTGAGGCGACCATCGTCTAATACTTGTAGTAATACATTGAATACATCTGGGTGCGCTTTTTCAACCTCATCTAGCAATATCACGCTATAAGGTTTGCGGCGCACGGCTTCAGTTAAATAACCGCCTTCTTCATAGCCAACATAGCCAGGAGGCGCGCCAATTAAGCGTGCGACTGAATGTTTTTCCATAAATTCGCTCATGTCTAAGCGAATTAAATGGTCTTCTGAGTCAAATAAAAAGTTAGCCAAAGCTTTAGTGAGCTCTGTTTTACCAACGCCAGTTGGGCCCAAGAATAAGAAGCTACCATAGGGTCGATTGGGGTCGCTTAGGCCAGAGCGAGAGCGCCTAATCGCATCTGAAACCAGGCGTACCGCTTCATCTTGGCCAATGACGCGCTCGTGTAATTTAGCTTCCATTGTTAATAATTTTTCACGCTCGCCTGTCATCATTTTGCTCACAGGAATGCCCGTAGCGCGGCTAACAATTTCGGCGATTTCTTCAGCGCCCACCTGAGTGCGTAGCAGTTTATTGGCTTGCGGATTGCTCTCAGCTGCACTTGCTTCTTTTAGCTGTTGTTCTAAATTGGGCAGTTTGCCATATTGCAACTCAGATACTTTTTGCCATTCGCCTTTGCGGGTGGCTTCTTCCATCTCAAATTTAAGCTTATCAATTGCTTCACGAATATGGCTAGTGCCTTGCGCGCGCGATTTTTCACCGCGCCAAATTTCATCTAAATCGGCTAGTTCGCGGCTTAAGGTTTCAATTTCAGTTTCAATTAAGCCAAAGCGTTTGCGCGAGCCTTCATCTTTTTCACGTTTGACGGCTTCACGTTCAATTTTGAGTTGAATGATACGGCGTTCTAATTTATCTAAACTTTCGGGTTTGGAATCAATTTCAATTTTAATTTTTGCTGCCGCTTCATCAATTAAATCAATGGCTTTATCTGGTAAAAAGCGGTCAGTAATATACCTGTGGGATAATTCCGCCGCTGCAATAATCGCAGGGTCAGTAATCTCAACACCATGATGTAGCTCATATTTTTCTTGAAGTCCGCGCAATATAGCAATTGTGGATTCCACACTCGGTTCGTCAACTAGCACCTTTTGAAAGCGTCTTTCTAGTGCTGCATCTTTTTCTATATATTTGCGATATTCGTCCAGAGTTGTTGCGCCAACACAATGTAATTCGCCGCGCGCTAGGGCAGGTTTTAGCATATTGCCAGCGTCCATTGAGCCTTCGCTTTTACCCGCGCCCACCATGGTGTGTAGCTCGTCGATGAACACAATCGTTTGGCCTTCATCCATCGCCAACTCTTTTAATACGGCTTTTAAGCGCTCTTCAAACTCACCACGGTATTTAGCGCCTGCAATCAACAACGCCATATCAAGCACTAGCACGCGCTTATTTTTGAGTGATTCAGGCACTTCACCATTCACAATACGCTGTGCTAAACCTTCAACAATCGCCGTTTTACCCACGCCTGGCTCACCGATTAACACAGGG
>JANNBX010000017.1:0-2051 GCA_031385945.1 Methylophilaceae bacterium
TTATTTTGCACTTTGCTTAAACCGGCTGAAGCGAAAATTTCACGTTCACCTGTGCTTATTTTTTGCTGCAAGGTTAAATTGGCCTTTGCCATGGGTGCTGGCGCATTTAAGGTTTTTTGCAAACGGTCAGACTGGCTCCAACTACGGTAATCTTGGCCATTCACCACAAATTGCGGTGTGTAAACGTTGCGCGATTGATTAACTTTGGCCAACCAATATTGGCGATTGCTATTTTGCTCGCTGCCAAATGGGTCTTTCCAGCCTAATCTATCCCAGTAATCGACATGAAACGCGAGTGGCACCACATTTTTATCAAAGTTTTTATCGCCTTTCAAACGGCTCAAAAACTTATCGGCTGGTGGGCAGCTGCTGCAACCTTCTGAGGTATAAAGCTCTAGTAATGGCGTGACTTTTTCAGCACTTTTAATGCTGCAATCTGCCGCAAAACTAACGATAGGCTGGCTCATCAGCGCGCCAATTAAGCATAATGAATAACGAATCTGGGTTTTCATGTGGAGTCCTTTGAATGTCGTGTTTAGCTTAACTTTGTCGCCACATTGTGCGTTTACTTACAGATTTTTAGCTAAATTTTAATTAGGCTTTTAGTTTATCAGCAAAACAATCTCACGTTAAAGCCTTGGCATTCGTTAAAATACTAGCAGAATGTCATTTGGCATTTAATTGCAGGCTTTTAAACAGACTTAACTTAAATCATGCTCACACAATTTAAACGTGCCCAACTCAAATCCTTAAGACGCCTGATTTCTATTTTATTTTTAGGCTTTGCCTCAGGTTTGCCGTTGGCACTCACTGGCCAAGCCATGCAAGCGTGGCTCACTACCGATGGCGTGGCAATCGCAACCATCGGTTTTTTTGGCTTAGTTGGCATTCCCTACACGTTCAAGTTTTTATGGGCACCATTGATGGACCGCTTCGAGCCGCCACTACTCGGCCGCAGGCGTGGTTGGTTAGTACTCACTCAGCTTGTATTAGCCGCCGCTATTTATTGGCTATCAACCTTGCAGCCGAATATTAGCCCTAAAATATTTGCATTGGGCGCGCTGTTAATCGCATTTTTATCCGCTTCGCAAGATATTGTGATTGACGCATATCGCACCGATTTATTGAGCAGCAACGAGCGCGGCATTGGCGCATCGATGTCTGTATTAGGCTACCGATTAGGCATGATTTTATCTGGTGGCATTGCGCTCATTTGGGCAGACCAATGGCAAAGCTGGAGCCGTGTTTACGCCCTAATGGCAGGCTTAATGCTGTTTGCCGCAGTGTTTTCATTATTATTTTTACCCAAAGTACAAAGCGATATTAAGCCGCTAGCCTCAAACCCTAAAAGTGAATTACTAGGCTTTTTAGCCATGATTTTAGGGGTAGCCGCGGGTGTTTATCTGGTGCGCTTAAGCTTTCAACTGAGCGGAGTTGATTTGAGCCTAGCTAACAAATGGGTACAACTGGCTTATGTGCTAGTGAGCTTAATGGTGGCGTTGCCGTTAGGTTTAAAAGCCGCGCAAAAAGTAGGCTTTGCAACACTCAACCAGTCATTAGCCAGCTATTTCAGCCAAAAAAGTGCTTGGGCGTTTTTAATACTGATTATTTTATACAAACTGGGTGATGCGTTTGCAGGCAGTTTATTCACGCCATTTTTACTCAAAGGCATGCTGTTTAGCCAAATTGAAGTCGGCATTGTGAATAAAATTATCGGCATTTGGCTCACTATAGGCGGCGCGTTATTGGCAGGTTTATTGATGCTGCGTTTAACGCTTTTTCAAGCCTTAATGAGTTTTGGTATTTTGCAGCTACTCTCAAATTTTGGTTTTTACGCACTAGCCGTGTTGGGCAAAGGCGCGTGGGGCGCATTCACACTCATGCCGTTTAATTTAGGCTTTGTAGCCGTGCTTGAACCCACGCAAATTGATAATTTATTGATGAGCGCAATTGCCCTAGAAAACATCACCAGCGGCATGGGCACAGCCGCCTTTGTGGCACTCCTCATGAGCTTATGCAGCAATCAATTTAGCGCCACACACTACGCGCTA
>JANNBX010000035.1:0-5655 GCA_031385945.1 Methylophilaceae bacterium
CGTTTTATTCTACTTAACAAATCAGCCAAGCTCACTCTATTTGTGTAGCCGTTCACGTTAACCGCAGGGATCCCACTCCCTTTAACGATGATATACCCTGTTTGGGTTGACTCAACGCCGCCCATTACACAAATATCGTTACGTAATTGGCAAGTTAGGCCAATTTTTTCGTAGTTAAAATCTTTAAAAAATCGTAAAAAAGTGCGCTGTAAGGCAGCAGCGGTACCCTGACCACCTAATGCAGTGATATTTTCAACTGCGCGTTGTGATATTTTGCGTGGATAATCGCCTGCGCTACTTTTCACGCTACCATTAAAATAAACGGGCTTCCAGTTTTGTAGTTGTAACTTTTCCACGTCACCATCTAGCTTGCCCTCAATCGCACCAAAGCTGTAAGTTCGGGTCAGCTTGCCTAAATCTAAATTGCGCAATTTAATATCAGCATATAACTTGGGCACTAGGCCGAGTGGGTCTTGTATGCTTAAGTTTGATACATTAGCAACGCCATCAAACACCTTAAACAACATATCACCTTCCATATCTAAATTACCATTTGCATAGGTAACTAATGGAATATTGGCAGATACTTTACCCGCCATTTTTGGCCAACCAAGGGCAACACTAAAGTCTTCCATACTAAACGGCTCTAAATCCATACTCACGTGCCAAAATGCCTTATTATTGACGTAAGCAGCTGAAAAATCAGTAAAGTTAAATGCACCATCTAAAATGGGAATAGTGAGCTTTGGCGCGGTAATCGCAAAACGATTGAGCTCAAAATTGAGTTTAGATTTGCCCAGTGGCAATTTGAGTACTTGCCCACTTTCGTAACCAAATGTTGCGTTTTTGATTTCATCATAATCCCAAGGAATACGCGCGTTAATGTGCTTGAATGCAAATTTTCCGTTGTTATCTACCACGTTAGCATCACGTAAATTTAATTCAAAATTCTGCGTTTTGCCTTGTGACATATTAAAACTTAAATCAGCTTGCCCTGAAACGTCAAGATTATTAAACGCTGTTTTTTCGGCGAGCGGCTTCAAAATGAGTGGGTAAAGCGCGGCAAAGTCAGCGTCTTTGGCTTTTAAACTTAAGTTTTCTATGAAATTATCTTTTAAACGCAATTGGCTGGTAAGCGAGATTGCGCCTAGCTCCTTTAAGAATAAATCAGCTTGGTTAATCTTAAAATATTCGTTGTTATATAAACCATTGGCTTTAAACGTATGGCCTGCATTGCCAAAATAAAATGGCTGCCAAAAAAGCTCACCCTGCGGAAAATCAATCGCTGTTGTCCAGCGCCAATTAGGCGTGTTGCCTATCAGTTCTTGCTTGAGTGTAATATCGAGCGTGGCACTGAGTTTTTCACCAGCATGCAAACCAGAAGCATCACTAAATGCCGCATTTTTAATACTAAGATTTGCGTTAATACCTTGGCTGCTGGTAAATGTGCTGATTTCAAATGGCACGTTAATACGCTCGGCTGTCATCAGACCGTTCAAACATTTAATTTCGCCAATGTTAGCGGTTTGAAAAGCGCCGCAGCTGATGGTAGCATCAATCGAGTCAGCATATTTGGAGGGTTTAACAATAGCCTTGAGTTTTAATTTAGGCTGCTCAGCTTTTACATCGATATTGAGTGCAATATTTTTTGCTTCGAATGTGAGCGTTTCAATTTTAGAAATTTGAATATTAATTGTGCTTATGGCGTGTGCTTGTGAACCAGCAAAGCACAAACCCATTAACACGACTGCACGTATGCGATTAAGCATAATTAACTGGGGAACACACCAGTCGATAAATAACGGTCTCCACGGTCGCACACAATACTAACAATGACAGCATTTTCAACCTCTTTTGAAAGCTGCAGTGCCGTGTAAAGGCCGCCACCACTTGAAATGCCGGCAAATATACCTTCTTCAGTGGCTAGTTTTCGAGTTATATTTTCTGCATTTTTTTGGCCAACATAACGTAGCTCATCCACGCGTGATGCATCAAAAATTTTCGGCATATATTCAACTGGCCATTTACGTATGCCAGGAATTTGTGCGCCTTCTTCAGGCTGAACACCGATAATTTTAATGTTCGGATTTTGCTCTTTTAAGAAACGTGAAACGCCCATTAACGTGCCTGTGGTACCCATGCTGGCTACAAAGTGAGTGATTTTACCTTGCGTATCACGCCAAATTTCAGGGCCTGTGGTTTCATAATGCGCTAACGGATTATCTGAATTGCCAAATTGATCTAATACAATGCCCTCGCCCTCCGCTTGCATTTTCATGGCTACGTCACGTGCCAACTCCATACTGCCATCTTTTGGCGTAAGCACTAATTCTGCGCCATAAGCACGCATGCTTTGGCGGCGCTCTATACTTTGGTTTTCAGGCATCACCAACACCATTTTGTAACCACGCATCGCCGCTACCATGGCAAGCGCAATGCCGGTATTGCCGCTGGTGGCTTCAATCAATGTGTCGCCTGGCTTAATGTCACCTCTGGCTTCAGCGCGGGTAATCATTGAATATGCTGGGCGATCTTTCACCGAACCTGCCGGGTTATTACCTTCAAGTTTCAGCAAAATAGTGTTGCTAGTGTCGCCACCTAGTCGCTGACATTTAACTAATGGCGTGTTACCTACAAAATGGTCGAGCGTTTTAAAATCTATCATGTTTAGAACCTAAAATAACGGTTATCGTCTTTTCTTTTGATTAAATAAAGTGCATACGCCGCAAAGCCAATAAAGCTAATTAACGCTAATTGCGGCAGTGTGAGGCCTAAAAATGTCCAATCAATTGCCGCACAATCGCCCGTGCCACGAAAGATAAGTTTGAACATTTTTTCTAACGGGAAATTATCAAACATGTAATCAAAACCTACGCCACAATCGGCTATTATTTCGCCTTTGTGCGCTTGTAGCCACCAGTGCCTAACAGCAACACCAGCGCCTCCTAGCGCAGTTATAACTTGTAGAGCAGCTAATATTTTGTGCGGCAGTGATTTTGGTTTTACAAATGCAGCAAGTAAAAACAATAGTCCTAAACCCATAAACACCATGCGCTGAGTGATACACAACGGACATGGCTCCAAATTGTATTGTGTTTGAATGACCAACGCTAAAACCACAATACCAAAACAAGCCGCAAAGCCTATTAAATAACCTTTTTTACCACCAAACATTTGACTAATCATGGCTGAGTAACGCTTATAATAAGTGAAAGAAACATTGTAATAGATAACACTTGATGACTACACCTGATTTACGCCAAAATAAGCAAATACCCAAGCAAATTCTGAGTGTATCTGAGCTCAATCGTTTAGCTAAAGAAGTTTTAGAGCTGAGTTTTCCGTTATTTTGGGTGTCTGGCGAAATATCAAACTTTACCCGCGCGGCTTCTGGCCACTGGTACTTTTCACTTAAAGACAAAACCGCGCAAGTAAAGTGCGTCATGTTTAAAGGCCGTAATGCCTACACTGATTTTATTCCGCGTGAAGGCGATAATATTGAGGCGCGTTGCACCGTAACGCTTTATGAAGCGCGAGGCGACTTTCAACTCACTGTAGAATCCATACAAAAAGCTGGTTTGGGCGCGCTATTTGAGACATTCGAAAAACTCAAAATTAAGCTAGCGCATGAAGGCTTATTTGATGCCACATACAAAAAAGCGATACCCACACATCCACAAACCATTGGCATTGTTACTTCGCCTGATGCAGCTGCTTTGCAAGATGTACTAAGCACATTAAAGCGGCGTAATCCTAATATTGATATCATCATTTATCCAACACCAGTACAAGGCAAAGGCGCAGCGGCGCTCATTGCTAAAGCAATTCATACCGCCAGCCAGCGCTCAGAAGTAGATACGCTAATTATTTGCCGCGGTGGTGGCAGCATGGAAGACTTATGGCAATTTAACGAAGAAGTGGTTGCCCGCGCAATTGACGACTGCCCTATTCCAACCATTTCAGGTGTTGGCCACGAAACTGACTTTACGATTACTGATTTTGTAGCAGATGTGCGCGCAGCAACGCCAACAGCGGCGGCAGAGCTCGCCTGTGCAGACTTAAGCGCGCTTAAAAACAAATTAGATTACCTGCAAAACCAGCTTGAAAACCGCATGTTGGATGGGCTTAACCAACGCCAGCAAACACTCGATTATTTAGCGAAAAGATTGATTTCGCCCAGCCAACAAATCGTTTATAAAAACCAACAAATCCAACAGTTAAAACATCGCTTTAACATGGCCATGCAGCAACAATTACGACAGCAGCAAAATAGATTGATTAACTTGAGTAGTGGCTTAACTCAACTTAGCCCACAAGCCGTTTTATCAAGAGGTTACGCGCTCATTCAGGATCAAAACGGCCATTTATTATCATCACAACAGCAATTTTCAGCTGGGCAAAACGTGCTAATCACCCTGCATGATGGCGTGGTGCCAGCCCAGATAAACCAATAGTAGCTGCCCAAATAAACAACAAGACCACTTAATAGCTGTAAATAGTACGAATGCCGCTTGGTTTTGCCATCAAGTTAGTGAATAATATCTTTAAATAGTCTTCTTTAGCCAATCTATGACCTCTGCAAGTAATAACCCAACCGACACCACAACTGAGCAGCAAAGCACGCACCAAAGCGTACACAAGAAAAACTCAATTGCGCTCTCTTTAGCGACGCTCGGCGTAGTGTATGGCGATATCGGCACCAGCCCCTTATATGCCATGAAAGAAATTTTTAGCTCGGGTCACCACCCTGTGCCCCTTACCGAAATGAATGTGCTAGGCATTTTATCGCTGATTGTTTGGGCGCTGATTATGGTGGTTTCATTCAAATACGTCATGTTTATTATGCGTGCTGACAACCGCGGCGAAGGCGGCATTATGGCGCTGGTAGCACTTGCCAGTAGTAGCGTTAAGCATAGCAATAAAGCGCGCACCTTAATTATGTTCTTGGGTATTTTAGGCGCGTGTATGTTTTATGCTGACGGCATGATTACCCCAGCCATTTCAGTGCTGTCAGCCGTCGAAGGCTTAGAAGTCGCAGCACCATTTTTGCATGCGTTTATTATCCCCATCACATTAGTAGTGATCTTCTTACTGTTTTGGATGCAAAGTAAAGGCACCGCTATTGTCGGTGCTTTTTTTGGTCCAGTCATGCTGTTTTGGTTTTCAACTTTGGCTATTTTAGGTGTCATTAGCATTGTCAAAAACCCCGTTGTACTTTACGCGCTTAACCCTTTATATGGATTTTTATTTTTTGAGCATAATCTATTTTTAGCGTTCATTACCTTAGGTGCGGTCGTGCTAGCCGTAACTGGTGCTGAAGCTTTATATGCAGACATGGGCCACTTTGGTCGCAAGCCCATCCAGCGCGTTTGGTTCTTTTTTGTGTTACCTGCACTCATTTTAAATTACTTTGGTCAAGGCGCTTTAATATTGAGTGACCCTGCCACAGTTAAAAATCCATTCTATTTATTAGCACCATCATGGGCATTATTCCCCATGATTATATTGTCTACTATGGCCGCAGTTATTGCATCGCAAGCGGTTATTTCAGGCGCATTTTCGGTGTCTCGCCAGGCATTGCAACTCGGTTATATTCCACGCATGCAAGTGTTGCATACTTCTGAGAGCGAATTAGGCCAAGTCTATATTCCACGC
>JANNBX010000052.1:0-2063 GCA_031385945.1 Methylophilaceae bacterium
ATTTTATCCACTACTTGCGAACTTAGAAATCGCTTTGAGAAACTCAGTGCATCAATCTTTTGCAGTACGTTTTGCATCGGAAAATTGGTTTGAAACACTTGACTACCAAGATTTAGCAGACCAGGTAAAAGTTGCAAAATCTAAAATTACAAAAAATAGACATCAACTTAGTTATGACAAAATAGTTGCTGAATTAACTTTTGGCTTTTGGACTTCTTTATTTAGGGTCTGCTGAATAAGTAAACGTCAGCCATTGAATTATATTTTTTTGTATTCGTATGTTTTCAATATTGTTGTTACAAGTTTTATTGTTTTTATTAGTTCATTCCAATAAGTTACAATAGATCGTATAAGGCAAAAGGGTACTTGCCTGGTTAATTTAACCAGGTTTAGCACCATTATGATGGCTGCAATCCACGACTCGCTTGTTTGTTGAAGCCTTGCCTTTATACGGTTCATTCCATATGCTGTTTTAGCTTGTCCAAATTTGCCTTCTATTGGATTTCTTTGTCCGGGTCTTATGAGATTTGACTGTGCCCGGGGTCTTCCAAGTGCTTTTGCCACCAGCACTATTCCTAGCTCTTTAAGCTTTGCTCTATTAGCTCTGTTGCAATAAATTTTATCTGCTAATACTTCTTTTGGATAATGACCCAGACGTGCTTTATACTGTTCAACTGTTTTGATAAGTCTTGTGCCTTCATTAAATGCGTCCCACGAGAGGTCTTCTAAAAATGCAAAGCCATTCATTAGGCTTACATTTATCTTGGCTCCAAACTCAACATTTGCATTTGTCTTTCCTCTTACTATTGGTCTTACATGCGGTTGATGGATACTTACAATTCTGTGCTCTATGCTATGGCTTTTCGCTTTGTACATTTGAGCCTGCTGGTCGTATAAAGTCTGTACGACTAAAAAGTATTTGTATTGGTGACAATCAAAGGGGATGGTAGTATAAGCAGCAACAAGAGTGTGAATGCTTTTTATGTTCCTGCTTAAAAAGCCTAACTGCTTTTTAATAGCAGATCGTATTTCTTTTTTAGATTTTACTTTCTTCTGGGCGGTTTTGAGATATAACTTTCTAGCTTTTTCCCGGTAGGTTCTAGGCTTTTTTTTGTGCAATAATAATGTGTACAAAAAGTCTATCAGATCCTCTGTCTTTTCTCTGGCATCGTTTAGTAAATTTAAATCTGTGGGGTAGCTAATGTCTTGTGGACAGGCAGTTGCATCTACTATAAGCGTACCTACATGGGTAATGGCTTCAGTTTCTACTTCGACAGCCTTTTGTGTACCAGAAGTTTGTGAAACAACAGGCGCATTATCATCCTTATCTATAGCTGCTCGCAGCTTTGTACGCTCCGTTGAAAGTTGAAGAATTTTTTGATTGATAGCATTCATTTGTTCGACACCTAATCTTTTTCTGAATTCGACAAACAAGGAGGCATCAAATGGTTCCTCATCGCTGAAGCTGCTGAAGCCAAGAAAGTACTGCATGTACATATTCTCCTGTATTTGAAGCACCGTTTCACGATCGCTTAAATCGCACAGGTGTTTAATAATCACAGATCCGATCACTACACGGGGATTAATGCCATCTGCACCAGTCTGTGCATTGTTCAGCTGATTTTGATAAATATTCACCAACTCATCCCAAGGTATCTTAGCTGACAATACTATCCAGCGGTTGGTAGCATTCAATTGCTTATGAAAAGGTGTTTCAAAACCAGGTATGATTGCCTGACTGGGACTAATATACGGCTGTTTGGATGCACGGGTTTTTAAGGCTCTTGCCATCTTTCTTTGCACTTAATGAATGCAAAAGGTAATGAAACTATTGTATTTATTGAGTTGCAAGGTTTTTCAGCAGACCCTAAGTATTAATGAAATTTAATTTTTGGGGTGGTGCCCGCATAGGCGTGCGGCCCCAGGTAGGTGAACTCGTGCACCGGCCAGACCTCGAACGGCACATGCGGGAAGCGCTCACGCGTCGGCTCGGCGGTGCGCTGCGAACGCGTGTAGGACGACGCCACGATGAGTGCCGGCGGGCCCGGGAGCGCCGCGGCCAC
>JANNBX010000060.1:0-5122 GCA_031385945.1 Methylophilaceae bacterium
TTCAATTGAAACCGTAAAATTGGTGCGATGCGAGCTGCCATTTTTTTGCACCATGGTGCTTAAATCTAGCTGATTACAACGCGCTTCAGTGAGCGTTAGGCAAATTAAACCGCGACCATGTTTGGCCATAAAGTTAATGTGTTCGGGCGTCGTGAATTCGGCCGCTAGCACTAAATCACCTTCGTTTTCGCGATCTTCTTCATCAACTAAAATCACCATTTTGCCGAGTTTAATATCAGCAATAATGTCAGTAATGGGGGATATAAATTGTTCAGGCATAATTTTTTATTCTATTGTTTTGACCACTCAGTCATGCGTTCTACATAGCGCGCAATTTGGTCGATTTCTAAGTTTACTTTGTCGCCGGTTTTCACCTGCGCAAAGGTGGTTTTCTCTAGCGTATGCGGAATGATATTGATGCTAAACATATCTTTTTCAACGGTGTTCACTGTCAAACTCACACCATTCACGCAAATTGAGCCTTTAACGGCAATATATTTTGAAATCGCATGCGGCGCTTCAATACGTAAGCGCCAGCTACTACCTAAATCGGTAAATTCTGTGATTAAACCAACGCCATCCACATGACCACTCACCAAATGCCCGCCTAGCCTATCTGATAGCCGTAACGCTTTTTCTAAATTCACAGCGTTTAAACCATCTAAGCCAATGGTTACGCGCATGGTTTCAGCGGAAACGTGCGCGGTGAAGTGGTCGTTATTTAAAGTAACTGCGGTTAAACACACACCGTTCACGGCAATACTGTCGCCAATTTGCACGTCGGTTAGGTCTAAATCGCGCGCGGCTATGGTAACAACTGCCTCGTGGTCTTGTGGGGTAATGGCGCTAATTTGGCCAACTGCTTGTATGATGCCTGTAAACATTTCATTATTTTAACACTTTGCCGCAGGTTTATATAAACCCAAGTAGTACATTCTGCGTTACGATAGGACATAAGTTAAAATAAATGATAACCATGAAATTAAAACTGTTTTTAAATCGCTTTTTATCAGCTGGTACGCTCGTTTGCATGATGGCTTGCACGCTAGTGAGTATGCCATTATTGGCTGATGAAAACTATGCAGACCGTGCAGACGTGCAAGCGTTTATTAAAGAGATGCATAAGCAAAATGGCTTCAGCATATCTGAACTAAATACTGTTTTTGCTCAAGTAAAATTTCAACCCAGTGTGATTAAAGCTATTTTGCCACCAGCATCGCCCACGGTGCGCTCATGGGCGCGTTACAAGCCACGCTTTGTGAATGCGCAGCGCATTAAAAAGGGCCAGTTGTTTATGGCTAAATATGCGGACACGCTAAAACGCGCATCTGAAACTTATCAAGTACCTCCTGAAATAATCGCAGGTATTATCGGTGTTGAAACGGTGTATGGTGACAATACTGGTAATTATCGGGTGATAGACGCGCTCACTACTTTATCTTTTGATTACCCTAAACGGGCTGAGTACTTCAAAAGCGAATTAGTCGCTTTTTTGTTGCTCTGCCAAGAGCAGCATTGGGATGTATTTTCAGTAAAAGGCTCTTATGCTGGTGCCGTGGGCTTGCCGCAATTTATGCCGAGCAATATACGCACATTAGCGGTAGATTTTGATCATGATGGCGTGATTGATTTACGTAGTAATCCGATCGATGCGATTGGCAGTGTGGCGAATTATTTTAGGCACCATGGTTGGCAAAAAGATGCGCCGATTACGATGCCAATTGATGTGGCAGAACCGCTGCCAGAAGATATATTGCAAGATATTACGCCCAAGCTCACTTACGCTGAAGTAGGCCACCTTAAATTTTTGCCACAAACTACCGAAGGTCAACGCTTGTTAGAAAGTAATGCAAAGTTTGCGTTTATTCCTTTCGTTAGCCCTGATTTGCCCACCGAATATTGGCTGGGTTTTCAAAACTTTTATGTAATCACGCGGTATAACAAAAGTACTTTTTACGCAATGAGCGTCATGCAATTAGCTGACGCAATTAAATAAACAATAGCCAAAAATTACCTTATTCATCATATTTATTACGCAGTAAAAAATCTTTTATAGCTACAAAAATTAGACTTCTCGCTGCATTTAAATTGAATATTGATAAATATTACCTACTAACAGCTCTTTAACGGGTCACTAAGAATAGCTTTAAAATCAATGAGAAACTTATTTAAAAACCAACCTTACGAGCTGTTTATTGGCCTGCGCTACACCCGCGCTAAACGCAAAAATCACTTTATATCGTTTATTTCGCTCACCAGTATGATTGGTATTGCGCTTGGCGTTTGGGCGCTCATAGTGGTGATGTCGGTGATGAATGGTTTTCATGAAGAAATACGTAACCGTATTTTAAGTGTGGCCTCGCACATTGAAATTACGGGCGAAAACAATCAATTACCTGATTGGCAAAAAATGCAATTGGACGTAGCAAAAACGCCACGACTACAAGGTAGCGCGCCTTATGTAAATGCACAGGGCATGTTAACTTATGGACAATCTGTGCAGGGCGTAATTCTGCGAGGCATATTGCCACAGGAGGAAGCAAAAGTAGCTGATATTGGCAATAAAATGGTTACAGGTAAACTGGCTGACTTAAAAGCGGGTGAGTTTGGTATTGTGTTGGGTGCCGATTTGGCACGTACGATGGGGGTTTTTGTGGGGGATAAAGTGGTCGTACTTGCTCCGCAAGGACAATTTACGCCAACTGGGTTAGTGCCTAGAATCAAGCAATTTAAAGTAGTAGGGCTGTTTCAAGTAGGCATGAAGCCCTTTGACGATAGCTTTGCCTTTATCCACCTAAAAGACGCGCAGGTGTTTTACCGCATGGGTGAAAGCGTGTCTGGCTTACGTTTGAAAATTGATGATTTATATGAAGCGCCAACGGTTGTTAAAAATCTAAATCCGCAGTTAAACCCGCTAGGTTTTTATACCAGCGATTGGACGCAACAAAACGC
Organism: Methylophilaceae bacterium; assembly: GCA_031385945.1. Lineage (GTDB taxonomy): Bacteria > Pseudomonadota > Gammaproteobacteria > Burkholderiales > Methylophilaceae > JANNBX01. Next base: position 2,953 of record JANNBX010000060.1, read on the forward strand.
TAACTTTTTTAGCGCCATTCAACTAGAAAAACGCATGGTCGCGATTTTACTCATTATCATTGTGTTGGTTGCCGCGTTTAATATCGTCTCAACACTAGTGATGGCGGTCACAGATAAACGCGCTGATATTGCGATTATGCGTACCTTTGGTGCTAGTCCTGCCAGTATTATGAAAATATTCATGGTGCAAGGCGTGGTGATTGGCTTTACGGGCATTTTAATCGGCACAGTCACAGGCTTAATTACTGCGCTTAATATTGACCGTATTATTCCGTTTATAGAGCGTTTGTTTGGCGTGCACTTTTTAGATAAAGACATTTATTTTATTAGCGAATTACCCTCGCACGTGATTGCGTCTGATGTGATAGGCATTGTGCTAGTGGCGTTTGTTTTAAGCTTATTGGCGACTATTTACCCTAGTTACAAAGCCTCGCAAATGAAGCCAGCCGAGGCATTAAGGTATGAGTAAAGCGGTGATGAATAATATGAACAATATTTTAAAGTGTGAAAACCTCACCAAAGCCTATACTGGGCTAGATGTAAGCGTGTTAAGTGGCATTGATTTAACCGTCAATGCAGGCGAGCAAGTGGCGATTGTTGGTACATCAGGCTCTGGTAAAAGTACTTTGCTGCATTTGCTAGGCGGTTTAGATGAACCAACAGCGGGAAAGGTCGGGATTTTAGGCCATGATTTGGCGGGTTTAAATGAAACTAAAAAAGGTGAATTACGTAACGAAAACTTAGGTTTCGTGTATCAGTTTCACCATTTATTACCAGAGTTCACTGCGTTAGAAAATGTAGCCGTGCCCTTGCTTATACGCCGCATACCGCGTGAGCAAGCACTTACTTTAGCCGCTGAAAAATTAAAAATTGTTGGTTTGACGCATCGGCTAGAACACATGCCCGGCGAAATGTCAGGCGGCGAGCGCCAACGCGCTGCTGTGGCCCGCGCTTTAGTGACTAACCCAAAATGTATTTTAGCCGACGAGCCAACTGGCAACTTAGATAGAACCACCGCCAACACAGTATTTGATTTATTGCTCGAATTAAATAGCGCTCTAAACACCAGCTTGATTGTAGTCACGCATGATTTAAGCCTAAGCGCTAAATTGAAGCGACAGTATGTGTTGCAAGATGGCAAACTAGTAGCGGCATAAATTACGATGAAAGTTTTTGCGCTAGGCTTTGTGATTGGCGCTTGGATTTTGCAACAGCAGGCGGTATTGCCTGCTGTTTTTGTTTGTTTGGCTGGATTATCGCTCGCATTTGCATTTTATTTTTATTCAGCAAAACTATCATGTCTCGTCAGTACCCAATTTAATTTATTTGGGCAGGCGGGAATCCAGTCAACGTTCAAACTTCTACTCGCTAATCTAGTTGTAGCTATTATCATCGGCTTTTGTTACGCCGCAATATTTGCCCAATATCGCTTAAGCGATGCGCTACCAAAATTATTAGAGCAACAACCTTTACAAATCATCGGTGTGGTTGCAAGCCTGCCACAAAGCCTTGAACGCGGCATTCGGTTTGAGTTTGATGTTGAGCAAATCATCACCAAAGATGTGCAAATACCACAGCAAATTTCACTCACTTTTTATAATGAAAATTATGCCAATAGCACTACTGACCCGCACTTTATTAGCAATTTTCACGTTGGTCAGCGTTATCAATTAAACGTTAAATTAAAGCGCCCACATGGCACTTATAACCCGCATGGTTTTGATTTTGAAGCATGGGCGCTTGAGCACAACATTCGCGCCACTGGCACCATTAAGCAATATCAATTAATAAGCGAGTTTGTATGGCGACCTAAGTTTATGGTTGAAGCAGTGCGCGAAAAAGTGCAGCAGCGCATTCAAACAGTGTTGGCAAACAGCCCTGCAACTGGTGTGATACAAGCGCTCGTGATTGGCGACGATAGCCAAATGTCATCTGCTGATTGGCTGACTTACACCCGCACTGGCATTAACCATTTAATGAGTATTTCAGGCCTTCATATCACCATGTTGGCTGGTTTAGCGTTTGGTTTAGCGAATTTTCTATGGCGTAAAAGTGCGCGTTTAACACTCAAACTACCCGCCCGCAAAGCCGCTGTGGTGGCTGGGTTTGTGGCAGCACTTGCCTACTCCTTACTGGCAGGGTTTTCAATTCCCACACAACGCACTTTGTA
>JANNBX010000089.1:0-2963 GCA_031385945.1 Methylophilaceae bacterium
ACGACTTAGCACCTTCCGCCATCATCTTTGGGCCTGCAATACCGATAAAGGTTAAATCGTTACGCTGTGCCTTTAAGGCGCGTATTAAATGACCACCCAGCAAATCCCCCGAGGCTTCCCCAGCCACTATTGCTATTTTAGGCATAATTGCTATCTAGCGGACGATGCCGCGTGTTGAATTGTTTAAGAAATCTGTCAGCAATGCAATTTCATTGCAGTTTTTTTGCATATCAGCTAATTCAATTTTAGCTTCTTCTAATGTTAAATTGTTGCGATAAAGCACTTTGTAAGCACGCTTAATCTGCAAAACAGTATCAGGCGAAAAACCGCGCCGTTTAAGGCCTTCAGCGTTGATGCCATGCGGCTTAGCATCGTAACCTGCGGCGGTTACATAAGGTGGAATATCTTTAAACACCACGGTGTTGACGGCTGTAATGACGTGCGCGCCGACTTTACAAAACTGATGAATGAGCGTGAAGCCGCCCAAAATCGCGTAATCGTGGATATCCACGTGGCCTGCAAGCGAGCTATTGTTGGCCAAAATGGTGTTGTTGCCGATTTGGCAATCGTGCGCTATGTGCACGTAAGCCATAATCCAATTATCGTTACCGATTTTAGTAGTACCTTTATCTTGAATCGTGCCGCGATTAAATGTACAAAATTCACGTATGGTGTTGCGGTCACCAATTTCTAATGTAGTTGGTTCATCTTTAAATTTTTTGTCTTGCGGTGCTTCACCAAGAGAAGAAAATTGAAAAATGCGGTTATCTTCACCAATGATTGTTGGGCCTTGCAACACAACATGACTGGCTATAGTAGTGCCGCGCCCTACTTTTACGTTCGCTCCGATAGTAGTATACGCGCCCACAGTTACGCTTGAATCTAGCTCTGCTTTGCTATCAATGATAGCGGTTGGGTGTATCTTCACTGATGTCATTACTGTTTAATTTCTTTCAATATACACATTAACTCAGCTTCGGCAACTACTTGGCCGTCAACCAGAGCTTGGCCTGAATACTTCCATATACCACGCAAAATACGGTCAATATTCACTTTTAATACTAATTGATCACCGGGTGAAACTGGTTTTTTAAAGCGCGCTTTATCAATGCCTGCGAAGTAATAAACTGACTCATCATTAGGCAGTTTACCCATCGTTTTAAAAGAAACAATAGCTGCAGCTTGCGCCATAGCCTCTAAAATCAACACACCTGGCATCACAGGGTGATACGAAAAGTGACCCGGAAAATAAGGCTCATTATAAGTAACGTTTTTAATAGCAGTAATACTCTTGCCCAGCTCCATCTCAACCACTTTGTCGATCAACATAAATGGATAACGATGCGGCAGATGCTTTAAAACCTCATGAATATCCATACTGCTTGGCGCAGGAATGGTTGGTGTAGGAATATTGGAATTTTGGGCTGTTTCAGTCATTATCTATTCACTTATTTACTTAATTGCATCATGAGTGGGCGTGCAGTTGTTTATACGCATTAATTAGTCTTTTGGATTGTTTAATGCTCTCTCGAGCAATTTAATTCTGTCGGTCAATTCATTTAACTTTCTCACTTGAGCGGCTGTTTTTAACCAATCATCATGGCGCTGAAACGGCATTAAAGCAGTGTAAGTATCTGCTTGTTTAATAGACCGCGTAATCATCGTGCCAGGTGAAATCGTTACACCGTCTACTATCGTCAAATGGCCTAATATCATCGCAGCACCACCGATTTTACAGTGTTTACCTACAATAGCACTGCCTGCAATGCCAACACAGCCTGCAATGACTGTATGTGCGCCAATATGACAGTTGTGCCCTATTTGCACTAGATTATCTAGCTTAACACCTGACTCGATGACCGTGTCATCTAAGGCTCCACAGTCTATGGTAGTGTTTGCGCCAATATCAACATCATCACCAATAACAACACGCCCCACTTGTGGAATTTTTACCCAATATGAGGAGTTGTTATGACTATTTTTTTCTTCAGCATAACCAAAGCCATCAGCACCTATCACAACGCCTGAAGAGAAATGACAACGTGCACCAATTTGTACATTTGCATACACAGTGACATGCGCGTCTAAAACGCTGTTATCACCTATTGAGACATTATCACCAACTACACAATTAGCCCCAATCACAACATAATTGCCAATTAGCACGTTTTTTCCAATGATAGCACCCGCCATCACAACACAACTTGCAGGAATATTGACCGTTAAATCAACAGTTGCATGAGAACTTACACCTGGTACTAAAGCTGGCGTTGGATTAACCAAGGCAGACAGCTTTGCAAAATACGCATAGGGGTTATCAGTAATAATCTGAGGGATTTTACAAATATCTGCTGACTGAGCATTAACAATAACTGCGCTTGCTTGACAGCTCTCGAGTAACACAAAATACTTGCTGTGTGCACAAAATGCTATTTGCCCTGCTTTTGCGTTAGCCAGTGAGGCAACACGCTCTATTGTTGTGTCGCCATCACCTCTTAGCTCTCCACCTAGTTGACTAACAATTTCAGTAAGTGTGAAGCTTGTCATCTTGTCGTAACTTTATCGTTAAAATATATAATCGTTTAAATATGAAGCAAACAGCAGTGTGGGTAACTTTTAATCACAGTTATAAATAGCTTGAGGCTATTTTTTACCTAACGATTTTAATACTTTATCTGTAATGTCAATTTTAGGGCTTGCGAAAGCTACGCCGCCATACACGACTAAATCATAACCTTCAGCTTGAGAAACAGCTGTTACAGCTTTGTTAATACGGTCTTGTAAAGCAGTTAACTCCTCATTCTTACGTAAATTCACATCTTCACGTAATTCACGTTGTTTAAGTTGAAACTCAATTTTAAGGTTTGATAAATCACGCTCTTTATTGCGGCGCTCAGTTTCAGAGATTGCTAAACCGTCTTTATCCAGGGCAGTTTCAATATCTTTAATTTGCTTGGCGGTGC
>JANNBX010000103.1:0-10187 GCA_031385945.1 Methylophilaceae bacterium
GCATGAGCTTCACACGCGATAAATTTCCGCTCGCGCCAAATAATACGAGGGTGCAGGGTTCTATTTTTTTAGTCATATTTAAAGTTTCTGGCAGTTTTTAAGGGTTAAGTTTTAAGTGATTTTTAAGCTAAAATAGCGCAACACAAATTCAACTCAATTATACCGAAAAAGGCACGTCTGTTTTATGCAAAATAATCAAACATTGACTCACGCAAACAACCAACAAGCTTTTCCTAAAATGAAACAAGTGCTCAGTAATGAAGCTGTGTTTCCGCAAAACTTTGCTTACTTTTTGTCGGTTCGCCCTGTTGATTTTGCCCCAGTGGTTGAGGCCTTAGCAAAAGAGGGTTTAACCAATGAAGATAAATACTGGCGCCGTGTGGTGGTTGAGAAGCCGTTTGGTACGGATTTAGCCAGTGCTAAAACATTACAATCAGCCATCACCAAGCATTTAAAAGAAAGTCAAATTTACCGTATTGACCATTATTTGGGCAAATCAGCGCTGCAAAATATTCTTTTACAACGCTTCACTAATACGATTTTAGAGCCGATTTGGAACAATCAATATATTGACCATGTGCAAATCACTAACACTGAAATGCTAGGCGTGGGTGAGCGTACACAGTTTTACGACACCACAGGCGCGCTACGTGACATGATACAAAGTCACATTTTGCAAACCATGGCATTAACCGCGATGGAAATGCCTGCTGACTTATCACCTGAAGGTGTGCGCGCAGCAAAGATTAAAGTGCTTGATGAAATTCGCCCAATCCCGGTAGATGCGTTGAGCAAAAATGCTTTCCGCGCGCAATACGCGGCAGGCACAGTTAATGGCGAGCAAGTACTAGGCTACTTGCAAGAGCTAGGCACTGAGAGCGTTGTTGAAACCTATGCGGCGTTAAAATTGTTTATTGATAACCCACGCTGGGCTGGTGTGCCGTTTTATATTCGCACAGCTAAACGTTTGCATGAAGCAGATACGCGCATTTGCATACGCTTTAAAAAAGCGCCAATGCAAATTAACGGTGGCCAAGATCAAAACTGGCTGATTATCGGCATACAGCCACGTGAATGCATCAAAATGGAAATTCAATCAAAAATTCCGGGTTTAGATATCAATACCCGTACCATTGAGCTTGATGGCGCTAACCGCCTAGCGGAAGACGAAACGGTAGATGCGTATGAAGCTTTGTTGCTGAATCTGATGCAGGGTGACAACTCACAATATCTACATATTTCAGAAGTTGAAGCGCAGTGGCGCTTAGTTGACCCAGTTGTTAAAGCTTGGGCCGCAGACAAAACGCCTGTGACCCAGTATCCAGCTGGCTCAAGCGACCCTAAAGAATCAAAAGTGATTTTTGAAAGTGAAGATCAATTTTGGCGTTATTCTATTGCATTAGGCGCTGATCAAAAGTAATTAAAGTTTCAACGTTAGCAAATGAAAACAAAGTTTTGCGCTCTGTGTAACAAGCAGGAAATACTGCTCTACAGGGTGCAAAATGAAAAAGGTAAAATTTGGCTCTTTGTTTGTGCTAATTGTTGTAATCGCATCAAAAGTGAACCTAACTACCGTTATGGCGGCACTTGGAACGGTAACCGACATTAAATGCGTGCCAATGACGATGTTGAACTTTGCCGTTATTGCTAGCTTTGGATCACTATTTTAGTAACGATGACTTTAAGAAGTTAGCTGCAGCACAAAGTATGCTGGCATTGAGTGTCATTGAAAATTTTTAGAAAGTACACTTTATGAGTATTAAGTCCGATAAATGGATTCGAAAAATGGCTGAAGAACATGACATGATTTCGCCATTTGAGCCGAATCAAGTCAAGCAAAACGCTGCTGGTGAGCGTATGGTATCTTATGGCACTTCTAGCTACGGTTATGATATTCGCTGCTCAAAAGAATTTAAGTTATTTACCAACTTAAATAGTACGATTGTTGACCCAAAAAACTTTGACCCAAACTCATTTGTTGAGGTGAATGCAGATTACTGCATAATTCCACCAAACTCGTTTGCGCTGGCTCGTACTGTGGAGTATTTTAAAATTCCGCGTAATGTATTGACGATTTGTCTTGGTAAAAGTACCTACGCGCGTTGCGGTATTATTGTAAACGTTACGCCATTTGAGCCTGAGTGGGAGGGTTATGTAACACTAGAATTTAGTAATACAACGCCGCTACCAGCTAAGATTTACGCCAATGAAGGCTGTGCACAAGTGCTATTTTTTGAGGCAGATGCTGATGATATTTGCGAAACCAGTTACAAAGATCGTGGTGGTAAGTATCAAGGTCAAACAGGGGTAACATTACCTAAAATCTAATGTGATGTTTGCTAGAAAATGACAAACAACTGTAATCCGCGCGTGATAGATTAAGTGAGTTACAAAGACGTTACTAAAATTAAGTAGAGAGTTTGGAGTAGAGAGCCGAGAGTAAAAGCGAAGATGGACTTGCTCTCAACTCTAAGCTCTCAACTCTTGGCTACCCACAGAAAGAACTGCATGAAATTTCGTTTTCCCGTTGTTATTATTGATGAAGACTTTCGCTCTGAGAACTCTTCAGGCTTAGGCATACGTGTACTTGCTGAGGCGATTAAAGCCGAGGGTTTCGAGGTGCTAGGTGTCACCAGTTACGGCGATTTAACTTCATTCGCCCAGCAACAAAGTCGCGCTTCAGCCTTTATTTTATCAATAGATGACAATGAGTTTTTTGAGGAAAATCCAAGTAATCCAAATAAAATGGTTGCGCTAGATAACTTACGCAAATTTGTGGATGAAATTCGCTATCGTAACGAAGAAATCCCCATCTTTTTACATGGTGAAACGCGCACTTCGCGGCATATTCCAAATGAAATTCTGCGTGAACTAAACGGCTTTATTCACATGTACGAAGACACGCCAGAGTTTGTTGCACGCTATATTTTGCGAGAAGCGCGCACCTATTTAGATAGCCTTGCGCCGCCATTTTTTAAAGCATTAACAGAGTACGCAGCAGACGGCTCTTACTCTTGGCATTGCCCTGGCCACTCGGGTGGCGTAGCGTTTTTAAAGTCACCTGTTGGCCAAATGTTTCACCAGTTTTTTGGTGAAAATATGTTGCGTGCTGACGTTTGTAACGCGGTAGAAGAGTTAGGTCAATTACTAGACCACACAGGCCCAGTAGCCGCGTCTGAGCGCAATGCAGCACGTATTTACAATTGTGATCACTTGTATTTTGTAACCAACGGCACTTCAACCAGCAACAAAATGGTCTGGAACTCAACGGTAGCACCAGGTGACGTTGTGGTGGTTGATCGCAACTGTCATAAATCGGTATTGCACTCTATTATTATGACGGGTGCAATCCCTGTATTTTTAATGCCAACGCGTAATCATTTCGGCATTATCGGGCCGATTCCCAAGTCTGAATTCGCTTGGGAAAACATACAAAAGAAAATTGATCGTAACCCGTTTATTTTAGATAAATCGGCCAAGCCGCGCGTACTTACTATTACGCAATCTACCTATGACGGTGTGCTGTACAACGTAGAAGAAATTAAAGAGATGTTAGACGGCAAAATAGGCACGCTACATTTCGATGAAGCTTGGCTGCCACACGCGACTTTCCATGATTTTTATGGCGATTACCACGCCATTGGTGAGGGTCGTCCGCGTTGCAAAGAGTCTATGGTTTTTTCAACGCAATCTACACACAAATTGCTAGCAGGTTTATCGCAAGCCAGCCAGATTTTGGTGCAAGACGCTGAAAACAATAAGCTAGACCGCGATATTTTCAATGAAGCTTACCTGATGCACACATCAACAAGTCCGCAATATTCAATTGTGGCGAGTATTGATGTAGCCGCCGCCATGATGGAAGCACCAGGCGGCACTGCGTTGGTTGAAGAAAGCTTAATGGAGGCGCTAGACTTCCGCCGTGCGATGCGCAAAGTGGATGAAGAGTGGGGTGCTGACTGGTGGTTTAAAGTGTGGGGCCCAGACGATTTAAGTGAAGAAGGCTTAGAGCATCGCGATAGCTGGATGCTACACGCCAACGATAAATGGCATGGCTTTGGCAATTTAGCCACAGGCTTTAATATGCTAGACCCAATCAAAGCCACCATTATTACGCCCGGCTTAGATATTCACGGCGATTTTTCAGATAAATTCGGTATTCCAGCGGCGATTGTCACTAAATACCTAGCGGAACATGGCGTGATTGTTGAAAAAACAGGCCTATATTCATTCTTCATTATGTTTACCATTGGCATTACCAAAGGCCGTTGGAACACGATGGTAGCGGCTTTGCAACAATTTAAAGATGACTACGATAAAAACCAGCCTTTATGGAAAGTGTTGCCAGAGTTTGTGCAAAAACAGCCGCATTACGAAAAGTTAGGCCTTCGAGATTTATGTGAGCAAATTCATGCAGTTTACAAAGCCAATGATGTAGCGCGTTTAACCACAGAAATGTACTTGTCAGACATGGTGCCAGCGATGAAACCAACGGATGCGTTTGCTAAAATGGCGCATCGTAAAATTGAACGTGTCGCCATTGATGAGCTTGAAGGGCGTGTGACTGCTGTATTGTTAACGCCTTATCCACCTGGTATTCCATTGTTGATTCCTGGTGAGCAATTTAATAAAGTAATTGTCAATTACTTGAAATTTGCACGAGAATTTAACGAGAAATTCCCAGGTTTTGAAGCCGATAACCATGGTCTTGTGAAGCAAATAGTTGATGGTAAAGCGATTTATTATGTAGATTGCGTTGAAAAAAATTAGCTATTATTTTCGCAAATAAATTAAGTCACTAAATTGGAGACCACTTGTAGATAAGTGGTCTTTTTTTTCATTTAGCTGCCAGTGACTCCAATCAATTTCTGGCAAAAATGCATCGCCCGTATATTCAGCCTGCACTTCGGTAATGTAGAGTTTTGTGGCAAGTTTTAAACCTACTTTATATAATTCTGCGCCACCAATTAAAAACGGTTCTGTATCATCTTTACATAACAAAATAGCGGCTTCCAAGCTATGTGTAATCAACGCGCCATCTACTTTGTAATCAGTATTTCGCGTCACAATAACTGTCGTTCTATTGGGCAATAAACGGCCCAATGACTCATAAGGTTTGCGCCCCATAATGATGTGATGCCCAGTTGTTAGCGCGCGAAAACGCTTTAAATCTTCAGGCAAATGCCAAGGTAAAGTGTTGTTAATGCCTATTACGCCATTTTTGGCGGTGGCAACGATGAGCGATAAGTTGTGTGGAACGTCATTGATTGGTGTAGTCATAAGTTAAATTATACCGTCTTAAATTGCTTGAAAGACCAGCCTCAAGTAGAATGAGAGGTCTTATTTTGATCTTATTTAGGGTGTTATTTTGCAGCAACTTAATAAATCCAACAAACTCGCAAATGTTTGCTACGACATACGTGGGCCAGTGCTGCAACGCGCCCGCCAAATGGAGGATGAAGGTCAGCGTATTATCAAACTTAACATTGGCAACCCGGCTGCATTTGGCTTTGAAGTGCCTGAAGAAATTCAGCTAGATGTCATGCGTAATATGAGCAAAGCGGGTGGCTACACAGACTCTAAAGGCCTGTTTGAGCCACGCAAAGCGATTATGCACTACACGCAAAGCAAAAATATTGCAGGTGTCACGGTTGATGACATCATTATTGGCAACGGTGTTTCAGAGCTCATTGTCATGGCAATGCAGGGCTTGCTAAATAATGGCGATCAAGTATTAGTGCCCATGCCAGACTACCCATTATGGACAGCCGCAGCAACGCTTGCAGGCGGTACTGCACGGCATTACTTGTGTGACGAAGCCACTGGTTGGCTTCCAGATTTGGCAGATATCGAATCGAAAATCAACGCCAATACCCGCGCGATTGTGGTGATTAACCCAAATAACCCAACGGGTGCTTTATACCCTATTGAAATATTAAAAGGCATTATTGATATCGCGCGCCATCACGGCTTAGTGATTTTTGCTGACGAAATTTACGATAAAGTTTTATACGATGAAGCCGAACATGTATCAATGGCATCTCTTGCTGATGATGTGTTGTTTGTAACTTTTAATGGCCTATCAAAAAACTATCGTACTTGCGGTTATCGTGCAGGTTGGTTAGTCATTTCAGGTGAGAAAAAACATGCCAAAGACTATATCGAAGGCTTAAATATGTTAGCGTCAATGCGGCTTTGCGCGAATGTGCCAGGCCAGTTGGCCATACAAACTGCGCTTGGTGGTTATCAAAGTATCGTAGATTTAGTTGCGCCTAATGGACGGCTTCGTAAACAACGTGATTTAGCTTACGACTTACTCACGGCTATTCCTGGGGTGACCTGTGTCAAACCTAAGGCGGCAATGTATTTATTTCCCCGTCTTGACCCTAATATGTATCCAATTGCAGACGATCAGCAATTTATATTGGAGTTATTACTAGAAGAAAAAGTCTTGCTCGTGCAAGGTACGGGCTTTAACTGGAAAACGCCTGACCACTTTAGGGTAGTATTTTTACCCAATGTGGACGACTTAGCCGAAGCGATTTCGCGTATTGCCAGATTTTTAAAAAATTATAGAGAAAAGTACAGTAAATGAAGCAATTAAATGTAGGTCTTTTAGGCATAGGCACAGTTGGCGGAGGTACCTATGAAGTACTTACCCGCAACGCAGCAGAAATCACACGCCGTACCGGTTGTGCAATTAACGTTATTCATGTGGCTGACCGCAATATTGCGCTTGCCAACACTGCAACAGGTGGTCATGTAACAGTGACTGACGATGCATTTAACGTAGTAAATAACCCAGCAGTTGATGTAATAGTTGAGCTGATTGGTGGCTACACATTGAGCAAAGAACTAGTTCTCTGTGCAATTGCTAATGGCAAACATGTGGTGACGGCTAACAAAGCTTTAATTGCTACGCATGGTAATGAAATTTTTGCAGCTGCAACCAAAGCTGGTGTGATAGTGGCTTATGAAGCGGCTGTAGCAGGGGGTATTCCAATCATTAAATCTTTGCGCGAGGGTTTGGGCGCTAATAAAATTGAGTGGGTAGCAGGCATTATTAACGGCACCACTAATTTTATTCTGACTGAAATGCGTGAAAAAGGCTTAGACTTTTCTGATGTTTTAGGTGAAGCACAACGGTTAGGTTATGCCGAAGCCGACCCTACGTTTGATGTAGAGGGTATAGATGCCGCACATAAGCTAACCATCATGTCAGCGATTGCTTTTGGTATGCCTATGAAGTTTACGCAGGCTTACACTGAAGGTATTACTAAATTACAACAAACAGACATTAAATATGCCGAAGAGCTGGGCTACCGTGTGAAGCTGCTTGGCATAACCAAACGTACAGCTAATGGCGTTGAGTTACGTGTACATCCAACCTTGATTCCTGAAAAGCGTTTAATCGCGAACGTAAATGGTGCGATGAATGCTGTAGTTGTGAAAGGTGATGCTGTAGGACCAACACTTTATTACGGTGCTGGTGCTGGTGCTGAGCCAACTGCAAGTTCTGTTGTTGCTGATTTAATGGACATTGCGCGTTTAAGTCATGCGGGAGTTGAAGCACGCGTACCTTTTTTAGGCTTTCAAGATGAAATAGATTTGCCAGTTTTACCAATAGCTGAAATTGAAAGTGCTTATTACGTGCGTTTACGTGCGTCTGACAAGCCAGGTGTGTTGGCGGCAGTCACTAAAATACTAGCTGATCGTAATATTTCGATAGATGCCATGCTACAAAAAGAGCCCGCAGACACTGAAACAGAGGCTGATATTGTGATTTTGACGCACATTACCATTGAAAAAAATATGGACGCCGCTATTTTAGAAATAGAAGCGCATTCATCAATAGTAGGCAAGCTTGTTAAAATTCGTATGGAGTCGCTAGCGCGCTAGTTTCAAGCGATTACTTTTTTATGTAATGTTTTACGCAAGGTTCTGATCATGCAATTTTTGCATGGTTTAGAACCTTAAGTTGTGCTTGTAAAGCTCTAGATTTGATTATTCAAGCTCATATTAATGCGCTTAATATGACAAAGCCTATAGCTTTACAGCTTATCAAACTAGAGTTGATTGAACACTAAACCCAAACTATGCAATATAAAAATTTATTAACGCCCATCAAACATCTACTTGCGCTTGAGCGCAAAGATTTGATCGTTATTTTATTTTTAACACTCGCCATAGGCATACTCAACTTAGCAACGCCATTGGCAGTACAAACATTGGTCAACGTGGTCACTATGGGTGGAGTTGTTAAGCCATTGATTGTGGTTACATTTGTGCTTTTTGTGCTGTTAATGCTTTCTGGCTTGATTTATATTGTAGAAATTATCGTTGTTGAATATATTCAACGCCGTGTTTTTTCGAATAATGTGGTGGACATTACTAATCAAGTGCTCAAAATTGACTTGCGCGTGAGTGATGAACACTACCCAGCGGAGCTAATGAACCGCTACTTTGAGTTAAGTAACGTTCAAAAATCAATACACAGTTTGATTACCGTTGGTTTTACTGCTGTTTTACACGCCATTATTGGTAGTATTGTGCTGGTTATTTATAGTGTTTATTTCAGTATTATTGTGTTTTTACTACTTGTGGTTGTTTGGTTTATAGCGCGTGTATTAGGCAGCCAAGCCATCAATACCGCTGTAGCCGAGTCTTATGCTAAGTACCACACAGGCGCTTGGTTAGAAAATATTGCCAACAACTCAAATCTGTTTAAATTTTCTGGCGGTGAAAATTACGCGATCAACGGCTCAGACCAGTTAATCATAAAATACCTGCAACATCGTCAATCGCACTTTACAATTTTACTCAAACAAAAAATCACTACAGTTGTCGTTTATGCGCTGGCTGGTACGATAATGTTGGGTATAGGTGGATGGTTAGTCATGCAAGCACAAATAAACTTAGGTCAGTTTGTGGCAGCAGAGCTGATTATTTTTACCGTATTAGGCTCGTTTTCAGATTTTGTGCGCCAACTCTCTAATTATTATGAGCTAGTTGCTGGCCTAGATAAACTAGAAGTAGTTAAAACCATGCGCACCGAACCTAGTGGTAACCATCATTTTCACGATCAACGCGCGATTGCCATTCAGCTTAAAAATATCAGCTATCAATATAGCGCCACGCAACAACCGATTGATCACGTTTCACTCAACTTAGCTGCAGCTGACAAAATGGCGATTTTGGCTGATGCTGGGCTAGGAAAAACCACATTAACGGAGCTTATTACAGGCCTGCGCCTGCCAACTGAGGGCCAAATCATCATTAATAATATTGATTTGCGACTTTGCCATTTACCTAGTTTACGTCAAAAAATGGACCTACTACGCCGTATTGAAATTCAACAAACCAGTATTTTAGATAATTTGCAGTTAAATAATCCTAATATTAGCTTGGAGCAAGTAAATAGCGTACTCAAGCAGCTTAATTTATTAGACGCAATATTAGACCTTTCTAATGGGTTTGAAAGTGTGCTAACCGTTTTAGGTACACCATTATCAACCGTACAAGTTAAATTATTGGTGATTGCGCGCGCTATTCTACAAAGCCCCAAGCTGTTGATTATTGACGGTTTATTAGACGAAATTGATGCTGCATCGCAGCAACTGGTTTGTAAAGCACTGCTCGGTTTAAACGATTGTACTGTGCTGGTGATGACGCGCTCAGCTCAGCTTGCTAGCCAGTTTCCACGCATGTTAGCTTGGCAAGAGCTTAGTAGCGAGGGCAAATAATGCAATTTCACCACATAGAACGTAGCGCGCATTGAATCATTTAATGACAGAAACTATGTTAGCAAACATAAAAAGTGAGTTACTAAAAACCCCGCTATTTGCAAGGCGCTTAACGCGTTGGTTAGCTTGGTTAGTGATTATCTTGCCGTTATTGATGCTATTTTTACCATGGCTGCAAAATATTCAGGGTGTTGGCACTGTGAGTGCCTTTCAGCCAACTGATCGTACACAAACCATCAACGCGCCGATTGATGGCCTAGTTTCAACCTGGCATATTGTTGAAGGCTCTAAGGTTAAAGCGGGTGATTTATTACTAGAAATTCGCGATGTTGACCCTAACTTTAGTAAGCGTTTGCAGGAGCAGCTAGACAATAACCGCGCTAAATTACAAGCCAAACAAGATGAGCTTGCTTCATACGAATTGCAGGTACAAAACTACCAAAC
>JANNBX010000104.1:0-2927 GCA_031385945.1 Methylophilaceae bacterium
GCATGAGCTTCACACGCGATAAATTTCCGCTCGCGCCAAATAATACGAGGGTGCAGGGTTCTATTTTTTTAGTCATATTTAAAGTTTCTGGCAGTTTTTAAGGGTTAAGTTTTAAGTGATTTTTAAGCTAAAATAGCGCAAAACAAATTCAACTCAATTATACCGAAAAAGGCACGTCTGTTTTATGCAAAATAATCAAACATTGACTCACGCAAACAACCAACAAGCTCGCTGGCACAATTTTGCAAGCCAAACCGAGATTAACCAAGCTGCAGTAAAACGTATTTTAGCCGCAGCTGATGCTGCAGTTAAAGCGCGTGGGCAGTTTTTAGTAGTGTTAGCGGGTGGCAGTACACCTAAAACTGTTTATGAATTATTGAGCAAAGAAAATGCTGATTGGGCTAATTGGCATGTATTTCACAATGATGACCGCTGTTTACCAGCAGATAATAGCGAGCGTAACAGCCTAATGGCGCGCCTTGCGTGGTTAAATCATGTGGCGATTCCTGAAACACAAATTTTTGATATTCCTGCAGAATTAGGCAATATTGAAGGCGCAAAAGCGTATGCTGAGATTTTAAAAAATGTAGGTGCGTTTGATTTGGTGATTTTAGGTTTAGGTGAAGACGGCCACACTGCGAGTCTTTTCCCTAATCAGTTAGTCAATAACAGTGCTTTAGCTGTGCCAGTGTTTGATGCACCAAAACCACCAGCAGAGCGTATCACTATGAGCCAAAACCGCTTGAATAATACCCTTGAAGTCATGTTTTTAGTAACAGGCGCAGGTAAGCAAGATGCAGTGAATAATTGGCGTAATGGTGTGGCGATTCCAGCTACGTTAATTGCACCAGCAAGTGGCGTAGATGTTTACTGTTTTGGCGTTTTGTTAAATTAACAGCCATTCAATTTAAAGCAAACAATTAAAAAGTCGACAAATTTGTCGGCTTTTTAATTTATGTCTTAAATACCAAAAATCTGGAATACCAAAAAATCTAGGTATTTTGAATCACAATATTGGGGAATTTACTGCTGTGATCTAAGCCTGCATTTGCAATTTTAATAGCGGCTTTGCGTGCAATATCTTTATAAATATTGGCGATTTTTCCATCAGCATCCGCAATGACAGTTGGCGTACCAGTGTCAGACTGCACACGTATGCTCATATCTAGCGGCAATGCGCCTAGCAAATCAGCCCCATATTCCGCGCACATTTTAGCCGCCCCGCCCTCACCAAAAATGTGTTCTTCATGGCCGCAATTGCTACAAATATGCGTGCTCATATTTTCAACGATACCCAAAATTGGAATACCCACTTTTTCGAACATTTTTAAGCCGCGCCTAGCGTCTAGCAAAGCAATATCTTGTGGCGTTGTCACAATAATCGCACCTGTGACAGGTATTTTTTGCGCTAAAGTCAGCTGAATGTCACCAGTGCCTGGTGGTAAATCAATCACTAAATAATCTAAATCGCGCCATTTGGTGTCACGCAACAATTGCTCTAGCGCGCCCGTCACCATTGGACCACGCCACACCATTGGCGTATCAATATCCACCAAAAAACCAATACTCATGGCTTGTATGCCATGCGCTAACATCGGCTCCATACTTTTACCGTCTGCGGAGTCTGGTCGGCCGCTAATGCCCAACATTTGTGGTTGGCTTGGGCCATAAATATCAGCATCGAGCAAACCCACTGTTGCGCCCTCAGCAGCTAATGCCAGCGCTAAATTAACAGAGGTAGTCGATTTACCCACACCGCCTTTGCCTGACGCTACTGCAATAATATTTTTCACATTAGCAAGCAAATTAACGCCTTGCTGGGTTTTATGCGCAACAATTCGGCTACCGATATTAACTGTCACTTCCCCCACGTTAGCCAGTGTTTTTAAATGGCTGACAATCAAAGTTTGCACCTCAAGCATCACGCTTTTGGCGGGGTAGCCCAACACAATATCTAAGCTCACGTTATTACCGTCAATTTTGATATTTTTAGCTGATTTACTGGTCACAAAATCGCGGCCGGTATTGGGGTCAAGTAACGTTTTTAAGCTGTTAATAATGTCTTGTTCTGCGATTGCCATGTTATTTGCGTGCCTTTTGAGGATAATACTAATTTTAACTTAGGTGCGCAGCCCTTGTCTTTGCTAAAATAGCTTTTTTATTCAACTGGTTCATTTACCATCATGGCAACAGCAAATTCTCCTCGCAAAATTCTAGTTACCTCAGCCCTGCCCTACGCTAACGGCAGCATTCATTTAGGTCATTTGGTCGAATATATTCAAACAGATATTTGGGTGCGCTTTCAAAAAATGCAGGGTCACACCGTGCATTATGTCTGCGCTGACGACACGCATGGCACGCCAATTATGTTGCGTGCCGAAAAAGAAGGCATTACGCCTGAGGCTTTAATTGATGCGGTACACAAAGAACACAGTGCAGACTTTAAAGAATTTTTAGTCGAGTTTGATAATTACTACTCAACCAATGCGCCTGAAAATAAAGAGCTTTCACAAACAATTTATCGCAAGTTAAAAGATAACGGAAAAATCTCCACCAAAACCATCGAACAGTTTTACGACCCAGTTAAAAACATGTTCTTACCAGACCGCTTTATTAAAGGCGAGTGCCCAAAATGCCACGCCAAAGACCAGTATGGCGATAACTGTGAGGTTTGTGGCGCAACTTACAACCCTACTGAGCTGATTAACGCTTACTCAGCAGTATCGGGCGCTGCGCCTATCCGAAAAGAAACCGAACATTACTTTTTTAAACTTTCAGAATGCGAAGCATTTTTGAAAGAATGGACTAGGTCAGGTACGCTACAAGGTGAAGCGGCCAACAAAATGGGGGAATGGTTTGAGAATGGCTTAAATGATTGGGATATTTCGCGCGATGCACCCTACTTTGGCTTTGAAATTCCCGATGCG
>JANNBX010000115.1:0-5043 GCA_031385945.1 Methylophilaceae bacterium
ACTTGCATCATTCTGTCTTTCATCTCATCAGCCGTGCATTGTTGACTGCTTCGTAAACACCTTGCCGCACTTTATGTGCTGGCTTCGGCGTTTACTTATTACCGCCTAGCCTGACTTTCGAGCTGAAAGCAGAGTGACGGCACAACATTGCTTAAGCTTATTTAATAGCTAATAGCTCAACATCAAACACCAGCGTTGCATTTGGTGGGATTACGCCACCAGCGCCTTGTGCGCCATAACCCATATCAGCTGGAATAATCAATGTGCGTTTACCGCCGATTTTCATGCCGACTACACCTTCATCCCAGCCTTGAATCACTTGACCACCACCTAAATAAAAGACAAACGGATCACGACGGTCAAGCGAGCTATCGAACTTTTTGCCTTTATTATCAGCGGCGTTTGCGTCAAACAACCAACCGGTGTAGTGCACAGTGACGTCAAATCCTGTTTCAGCTTCGCGGCCTGTGCCAATTAGGGTGTCTTTTTTAATGAGTTCTGTAGTCATGGCTTGGCTTTCTTTGTTAGTTGTTTGTGTGGTTTCAGCGTTACATGCGCTCATCGCAAAAATGCTGGCAGATAATAACAATACGCTTAATGTTTTAATGGCAAATGTTTTAGTCATTTGTAATTCATGGTGATGTTTCATGGTTAATCCAATTTAATTGTTCAATTAAATGATAGCTTTATTGATATAAGGTTCATTATACGTAATTACAAGTCATCATTTTAAGTTAAGGCTGAGTGACTAGCCAATCTAATAAGGCTTGTTGGGCAGGTTTAGTGAGAGCAGCTTTTTCGCCATTAGCCATAAAAACTACTACCCAGCGGCGCGATTGGTTATCAAGCACATAACCAGCTATTGCCCGCACATTGTTGAGCGATCCACTTTTAAGATGTGCGCGGCCGCTGGCTGGGTTATCTTTACGTTTTTCTAGTGTGCCATCTACACCTAATACAGGAAGGGACGCCATCAGCTCGGGCATGATGGGGCTGTTATAAGCGCTAACGAGCAGATTGCCCAAATGCGCGGCGCTAATACGTTCTTTGCGCGACAACCCTGCGCCGTTTTCTAGTACTAGCTCATCAAAATGTAGTTGTTTGGTGGCTAGCCAATTTTTAACTATTTTCTCGCTTTTATCTGTGCTGGCAGCTTGATTATCTGCTGCGCTCAACGCTAAATAAACCGCGCGCGCCATCACATTATTGCTAGTTTTATTCATGTCTCGCAGCACATCAGCTAATGGTGGCGAGGTGTGCTGGTACAGCAAAGTGGCAGTTGTAGGAACGGTTGCTAAATGCATAGGCAGAGGTTTGAAACTGCCTTGTAAATCACCCAAACTACTAGAGAATAAACTGCTAAAGTACGCCGCACCACTCATCCAACTCAGGTCTAGATATTTCTCACCGCAATTAGCGGAGTAGTGACCACCTATTATAAAAGTATCACTTTCCTGTTTGAAGTTAAGCTGGTTTTTCCAATCGCCGCAATCTTTTGCGGTTAATTGAATAGCTGTCTTTATTTGCAAGCCAGTCCAGTTAGGATAACTTATAACACCCACCTGCTTATTTGGTGTGCTACTTGGCAAAATAAACTGTAGACGCACAGCTTGCTGATTCACCATCAGCGCTTCTGCTGGCGCGTTGTAACTTCGGTATGGTGCGCCGTCAAACTCACCAGTATCAAATGCAAATGGAGCATAAACACTTTGGTCTACCATGAGATCACAGCATATTTGTTGCAGCGCGTATTTTTGCCGCATTGCACTGATCATTTCAGCTAAATGTGCGGTATTTAAGCTTGGATCACCACTACCTTTAATCCATAAGCCACCGTTTAAAACGCCATTTTCAACGGGCTCTGTTGCATAAAAATTAGTCTGCCAACGATACGCTGGACCAAGTAAATCTAACGCGGCATAACTTGTCACAAGTTTCATCACCGAAGCAGGGTTCATCGCCACATCAGCGTTGTGGGTTATGCTAGGCTTGGCCGCATCAACTTGTTGAACAATCACGCTAACACTATTGATCGGCACTCCCTCAGCTTTTAGTGCCGCAACTACTGGCGCCGGTAGCTCAGCATGCACTAGCTGCGTAAACAGTAATGCAAGTAGTATGATTATTTTCACAACACCGCTTGCAAGGTATTGACCGTTGCATTCACCATAAAATCTATTTCAGATTCGGTAATCGTGTATGGCGGCATAAAATACACGGTGCTGCCAATTGGGCGAATCAGTAAACCTTGCTTTAAGGCCTCAGCATAACAATCACGTGAAAAATGTGGCTGTGTCGTTTTTACGTCAAACGCCCAAATCATACCTTGATGGCGTAAATGCTTAATTGGAAAATGCTGTAATGTTTGTAATTTATGGTTTAGATACACCGCTTTTTCAGTATTTTTTTTAAGCACATCATCTGATTCAAAAATCGCTAAAGTCGCCAACGCCGCGCTACAAGCAAGTGGATTACCCGTATAACTATGGCTATGTAAAAAGCCGCGCACATTGCTGTCATCATAAAAAGCCTGGTAAATTTCGTCACGCGTGAGCACCGCAGACAAGGGCAGATAGCCACCTGTAATGCCCTTCGACAAACAGATAAAATCTGGGCGACAATCTGTTTTTTTGCAGCAGCTTGTCAAAGTACACGCTTGATCACAGCCACTGTAACTAGCGAACATGGTACCTGTGCGGCCAAAACCTACTGCTATTTCATCGGCAATTAAATGCACTTGATACTTGGTGCAAATTTCACGCGCGCGCGCCAAATAAGTAGGATGGTACATGCCCATGCCAGCTGCACATTGTATAAGCGGCTCGATAATAAAAGCGGCTAACTCTTGATGATGCTCGCTCACATACAACGCAAGCTGATCTGCACATCTCAACGCAAACGTCTCAGCCGTTTCACCTACCTCAGCGAACCTGAAGTCAGGGCTAGGCATTTGGGCAGACTGCGTTAAAAGGGCTGCGTAAGTATCTTTAAAAATGGCCACATCAGTGACACCTAGCGCACCCAGTGTTTCACCGTGGTAGCTATTTTGCAGGCTGATAAATTTTGTCTTATTGATTTGACCAGTATTGCGCCAATAATGAAAACTCATCTTCAGCGCAATTTCAGTGGCACTTGCGCCATCAGAGGCATAAAACGCATGGCTTAAGCCTGTCAATTTAGCCAGTTTCTCAGACAGTTCAACCACTGGTTCGTGGGTAAAACCTGCCAGCATCACATGCTCTAAAGTATCAAGTTGTTGCTTAATAGCATCTTTAATCCGCAGATTATTATGCCCAAATAAATTCACCCACCAGCTACTTACTGCGTCTAAATAGCGCTTACCATCCGTGTCTACTAACCAAACACCATCACCGCTTTTAATCGGAACAAGTGGGTAAGTTTCATGGTTTTTCATCTGCGTACAAGGGTGCCAGACAGATTTTAGTGAGCGGTTTACGAGGGTTTGATTTTTATCTAACATGAGGTGATTAAGTATTTATACGTCGTTTTCTATGCTTATTTAGTTTGTCTAGGTTTATTTATAAAGTAAGTCCTAAATTTAGCAGCCCACCCATCGGATTGAAGTTGTCCAGTAGAAACTATAGACTCCAAAAACTCAAAAATCTCGTTCTCATGGCTAGACAGCTCATAAGTATCTAATTGATTTTTAGTATGGTGAACCAATGGATAATAGCTAGTAGTCCAATTTACAACACTTCGCAGTGAAAACTCTTTTTTATTTTTCATTACCCAATGAATGTAAACTCCTGTACGCCATAGGATTGGCGGACACTCGAAAACAGACTTTTCAAACATAGGTTCATTTGTATAAAAAGATGGCAGCGTAGATGCGTAGCCGCCAATTATATTAAAATGTAATGCGAGCTGTTCGGTATTACTCAAACTCATATATTTAGTCACGCGTTCCGTTTTAGGTAATAAACTTAGCTCTTTTCTTATTTTGACAGCCTTAGCATCATAGCCTTTTACCTTATCAGCCAATACTTCCGAATCTGTTTTTTTGTAGTTTTCATGTCTATAGCTTTCGTAACAATTAACAAATTTTTCAGTTTTTTCTGTTAACTCTCTCTTTAAGTTACGACGAATTTCACTTTCTTGAGGATGAAATATCCAAGATCTTATTAACAAACTAGAAAGAATTGTGTTTCGAATAGTTTCTAATGTTTCTTGTTTAGGCAAGTCTGAAAGATTAATTTCAATAGTTGGCAACCCAATCCGTTTTAATTTCTCTCTTTTTATTTTATCCACAAAATGCGTAACCGCTATTTCTATGAAAAATATACCCTCTTCTGTATGAAGCTGAATATCCGGAGTTACGTCCATATATGCCTTCTCTTCCATAGACATATTGATTGCAACTGAACGCTCTGGCAAAGCGTGACTTATGCTTTTCCCATATTCAGAATCATGTACTGTTACAAGTAAGCTTGGAGCGACGAATATTTCCTGCTGCATTAAAAGTTTTTTAGCATATTTATGTAAAGCAGTTTCTGGATGATAAGTACATTCAGAACTTGGTCTATGCGCAAAATGATGCGCAGTAGAGCGTTTTTTAGCAATAAGCTTACATCCGCATCCCAAACATAAGCAATTGCATGACAAACCACTTACAACCTGGCTGATATGGACTATTTCCCCATTCAATAAACCAAATGCTTGTTTCACACTCATCGTATTTGCCTTGAAGACAATTGTACTTACGTAAACTGTTTAGTTAAAACTATCTTCACGCTGATGATTAACAGCAAAAATAATGACTATTCCGATTAACATATCAAAGTGGTACAGGGCAACATAGCCAGATTTTCCACGTGAAATAACAAGCTCCCGTAAGCCCGATTCGCTCACTTGCCTACCAATATTGGGATGCCGCCCAAGCAACATAACGCCGTCATCAATCACCTCAAATAAATTGCTTGTATAAACCGGGTCAACTTCATACAGAAACATCATCAATCGCAGCATATCCGCTTGCGCTTCTGGTGAGTACTCTATTTTTATCATTGCTGGTAGCTAGTGGGC
>JANNBX010000144.1:0-1800 GCA_031385945.1 Methylophilaceae bacterium
GTGGGCGAGATTCGCGATATTGAAACCGCCGACATGGCGATTCAAGCGGCGCTGACAGGTCACTTGGTGCTATCAACGCTACACACTAACGATTCACCTTCTGCTGTCACAAGGTTGCTCGATTTAGGCGTGCCTGCTTATTTAATTCACTCGTCTGTGTTGGGCATTATGGCGCAGCGTTTGGTGCGTACACTTTGTGTGGCTTGCAAAGTACCACATGAAATTACCGATGCAGAATGGGCATCGATTACGCACCCGTTTAAAGCTAAAAAACCAGACACCGTGATGAAAGCAGTGGGTTGTGTGGATTGCCGTAACACAGGTTATCGTGGCCGTAGCGGTATATACGAAATGCTGACCATTACGCCAAAGTTACGCAAACTGATTACCCCAAACACCGATTTAAGCCAACTTAAATTGTTGGCCTACCAAGAAGGCATGCAACCGCTGATGGTGAACGGTGCAGAAAAAGTAGCCGCTGGCACCACTACGATTGAAGAGTTGCTTAAAGTGGCCCCGCCGCTAGATCAATAAAAAATATCAGGTAGCATTTGTCTGTACGCAATCGTACATTAGGCATCGTTAAGTTATAGTCAAACTGACAACTTATCCAATTTTATTTCAGCCAGTGTTTGCACTAAAAAATCAAATACAACTCTCACCCGCTCTGCCACTGGGCCGCGTTGTGGGCGATATACGTAAATACCCCATGGAGCAGGCGACTGTTCTGGCAAGATAGATACCAACTTGCCATTATCAATATATTTCGCACATAAAAAGTCAGCGAGTTGACTATAGCCAATACCTGTAAGCACCGCAGCTAATTCTGCTTCAGGGTCATCGGTGGTAAATTTAGGCGAGGTAGGAAAGAAATCTGGTGCGTTTGCAAAAGTCCAAGGCCACATTCTGCCTGTATTTTGATCTATTAAGCCTGTATAAGGCATTTGAAAAAGGTCATTTACTTGTTGCGGTCTACCAGTTCTAGCAACAAGCTCTGGCGTGCCAACAATATAAAACTTCAATTCATTGACGCGCCTAGCCACGTTGCGATTATTGCTAAAAAAACCTACACGCACACCGATATCCATCTGATCAGCAACGACGTTATCAATTAGGTTGGAAAATCTTAAATCCAGTTGAATACCAGGGTGGTCTTTTAAAAAGCCAGTTAACGCTGGCAGTAAATATTGCTGACCAAACGTATTGGGCATGGTAATTTTAACTAAGCCCTCTGCCGCCTGCAGATTGGATCTTTTCTGAATCTCAAACAAAGCATCTACCTGCTCAATCACACCTTCGCTTTTAAGCACCATCTTTTTACCAAATTCAGTGATGGTGGTGTTGCGGGTGCTTCTGTAAAACAACGGCTCACCCAACAAATCTTCAAGTTCTTTGATTGCACGCGTAACAGACTGCGGAGAAATGCCCAGCCTAACAGAAGCTTCTTTAAAGTTTGAAGACTCTGCGACGACCTTGAAAATACGCAACATTTCTAATTGATTTTTCATACCAATATTAATCCATAATTTGGAATTATCAATTCCAAATTATTTCATATAATGATAATTAACACTATGCGATTATGTTAATTTTGATTAAGTTGTAGTTGATTTAACTGTTGGTTTAAATGTAGTTTAATCCAACATGGAAAACAAAATAAGGGGCTATCCATCATGATTACTTTGAATATAAATGGCAAGGAACAGCAGGTTGATGCGCCAGATGATATGCCGATTTTATGGGCATTAAGAGATGTAGTGCATCTCACCGGTACCAAGTTTGGTTGTGGTATGGCGCAAT
>JANNBX010000158.1:0-2767 GCA_031385945.1 Methylophilaceae bacterium
GCTAACGCCAATCAACAAGGCTAAAAACGCTAATTTAAGCGTGGCAGGATAACGACGTCTAATGAGCTCAATGATTGGGGGTTTAGTGTGTATAGATTGACCAAAATCAGCATGAGAGAGTTTGGTTAAATAGCTCACAAATTGAGTTGGTAAGGGCTGATTTAAACCCAAATCAGCACGCAATGCTTCACAGTCTGCCACGCTGGCAGAGTCACCCAGCATGACATCAACTGGGTCGCCAGGCACAGCGTGAACAAGCAAAAACGTGAGTAAGAGCACGCCGAAAATGACAGTGATAAAACCAAGTAGCTGTTTTAAAAAAAGCACTTAAATACCAACCATCGTCATTCCCGCAAAGGCGGGAATCCAGCCAACTACCATGCATAACTTAGTTGATAATTTAAAGTGCTGATTAAGTTGAACCCTGCCTAGATTCCCGCCTTCGCGGGAATGACGGTTCAGAAGATTGATAGTTTTCATTCTAAAATCAAAACAGGTGTGCCCGCCTCTACCAACTCAAACAACGCCACAATATCGTCATTACGCATGCGCACACAGCCATGTGAGCCGATTTTGCTCATATCCGTACTATCCGGTGTGCCATGAATATAAATATAGCGTTGCATAGTATCTACATTACCCAGCCGATTAAAGCCAGGCTCCGTCCCGCTTAACCACAAAATCCGCGTTAAAATCCAATCGCGATTCGAGTGCTCACTCATCAACTCAGGCGTGCAAATTTCACCGGTGAGCCGACGCCCAACAAAAACACTATTAATTGCTGCCCCTGCCCCGATTTTTGCGCGAATAATATGGCTACCAAGCGGCGTGCAACCACTATTTTTTTCGCAGCCAACACCTTTGGCAGCAGTGGAAATACTGTATCTAGCCTTTACGCCGCCGAAGTTATCGAAAAGCGTGAGAGTTTGATGTGAGATAGAGATTTCAATGTACATTATCAAATACTTACTTGAAAACATCTTTTATTGAAGTGTAAACGAATCTTTCAGCATTACTTATCATGTAAGAGTTAATTTCCTTAACATCACAATCCTGCGAGAGAGCATGCAGACCTTGGTTCATTACGTCACATTCAGCATATAAGTTTGTACAAATCTGCAAGCCATATTGTTTCGAAATGGGTATGAATTGAGAATCAGACAAGACCATCCAAGGGCTATCTGAAGTTGCAAAGGGTACTAAGCTATCATTTTTAACAATCCGATAAGGCAAAGTTAAGTATATATTTTTTAATATCTCAAGGTATTTGAAATCTATCGATATGTCTCTTATTTGCTTGTGTTTATCTTTAAATTTTAGTGAATCAAGATGCATCATTTCTACTTGGCTTGCTTGAGTTAAAAGAATATCGAGTCGCTCTTTCTGCTGCTTTGGGTTGTTAAGCTTTAACAAAAGTAGATAAGTCAAAATTTCTTCATAATCTTGTTCTGAAAAATCAGATTGAGTTATTTGGGTATATAAATCTGTCCATTTAGACTCATATTTATCAAGCAAACCTTTAAAATCACCATTGCCGTCTAAATCTTGCTGGTAAGCTATGCTACCCAATGTAATGGCATTTGCATGAAAATGGTTTGACTCTTTACTAAAACGAAAGACTTTTTTATCACGCACCTCACCTGTCTGCTGATTATCTGTGAAATTATTTAAAAAAGTTACAGATATAAAGTGGTCTTTACTCATTTAAGCCTCAATTCATTTTTACCAGCTTTTAGACGGCCTACGAGAAGTATGAAACACTCGCAAAACTTCAACTCTATTATTTCTAATACGATACGGTACTAAATAGTGCGTATTACTAATGACTAACTCGCGAGTGCCTAACACTCGACCTGAGCGCCCTAATGCTGGTTGCCCAGCTAAAAGATTTACTTGTGTAAAGATTGTTTCTACCACTTGGTTTGCTGCTGCTGGGTTATCTTGTGCTATGTAATTTGCTATTTCATCTATGTTGCGCAACGCAGTTCTCAGCCAAATAATTTGCATGCCCTATTTGACTTTCCATTTGTCAAATACAGCTTTCACCTCAACCTCAGTTGCAAAATCGCCATTTTCAGCTTCTTGCAATGCATTCTGAATTTCTGCAATCTGCCACTCGTTACTATCTATATAGGCTTTAATTGCTTCTGTAGCTAAAAATGAGCGGCTACGATGAGTAGATTCCGCGAGCTTTTCTAGTTTATTTTTGACTTCATCATCTAACCTTAATGTAACTGTTGCGCTCATCATCCACTCCTATAAATTATAATGTGTACAATATAACACAATGAAATTATTTATTTGTTATATTGGCTAAGTCATCCCAATTGCCATCAGCCTTGGCCGCATAGTTTTTGATGTTTTTATTAACAGCCACAAACTGCCCCTCATACCATAGGGGAATGTAAGGTAATTGTTCATGTATGCGCTGTGTGGCGGCTGGCCAGTTTTCATCTTGTAGCAGTTGATCTAAGAAAGAGTCTACGTGACGTCCACGGTTAAAGCCATTAGGCGGCGTGTTTTGTGAGCCGAATGCTTTGGTGTAGATATCGGGCATGTTGATGCCCACCCAAGTTAGCCCATAAAGCTGAAAATTACCTTGTTTCACATCAGCAAAAAACGTACCCCAATCTAGGCTTTTAATGGCTAAATCAATACCGGCTGGCCGCATTTGGCTTTGCAAAATAGTCGCTAAACGCACGCGCTGAGCGTCTGTGCTGGTTTTGTAAGTAAGCTTTAGCGGCAGTTGAAGGCCTGCTTCTAAAAG
>JANNBX010000223.1:0-3198 GCA_031385945.1 Methylophilaceae bacterium
TACAAATAGTCTGTGGTGCTGCCAATGCGCGAGTCGGCATCAAGGTGCCTTGCGCACTAGTTGGTGCCGCTTTGCCAGGTATTGCCATTAAACAAGCCAAAGTGCGCGGTGTAGAGTCATTTGGCATGTTGTGTTCTGAAAAAGAGCTAGGTTTGGCAGCAGATAGCACGGGCTTGCTAGAGCTGCCAGTAGACGCGCCTGTTGGCACAGATATTCGCGAATATTTAGATTTAAACGATAACAGTATTACGATAAAACTGACACCTAACCGTGCGGATTGCTTAAGTATTATTGGCATTGCGCGTGATGTAGCGGCGATTACTGGTGCGCCGCTTAATAGCTCTGAAATTAAAGCTGTAGCAGGCGCTGGGTCAGCCCAAAAAACAGTAAGTTTGACTGAGCCTAAGCATTGCCTGCGTTATGCAGGTCGCTTGATTACAGCCGTGAATGCTAATGTTGCAACGCCTGCGTGGATGACGCGTCGTTTGAGCCGTAGCGGCATACGCTCAATTAGCGCGATTGTCGATATTACCAATTATGTATTGCTTGAGCTGGGTCAGCCGATGCATGCGTTTGATGCGCAAAAGCTCTCAGGTGATATTCAAGTACGCTTTGCTAATGCTGGTGAAAAATTAGCGCTATTAAATGACCAAACGATAGCTTTAAAAGCAGATGATTTAGTGATTGCTGATGATAACGGTGCGGTAGCGTTAGCAGGTATTATGGGCGGTGAACCAACATCTGTAACAGAAAAGACCATAGATATTTTTTTAGAAAGTGCTTTTTTTACGCCAGCGATTATTGCAGGCAAGGCACGTAGATTAAGCTTGAGCACTGATTCATCCTATCGTTTTGAGCGTGGTGTTGATTTCGGTAATACGCGAAATGCTTTAGAGCGTGCAACGCAATTGGTATTGGACATTTGTGGTGGTGTGGCTAATGAAGTAACGGAAGTGATTGCGGAATTGCCTAAGCGCCAACCTGTAAATATGCGCTTAAGTCGCTGTATTTCAGTATTAGGCATTCATTTTACTGCTAGTGAAATCGCGCAGATTTTCACACAACTGGGTTTCGAATTTGCTGAAAACGACGGTATTTTTAGCGTTAACCCACCAAGTTATCGCTTTGATATTGTGCGGGAAGAAGATTTAATTGAAGAAGTTGTGCGCTTGCATGGTTTTGACAAGCTGCCGGCCACGCCCCCAACAGCAGCGTTGACTATGTTAACTGCAAGTGAGCAAGTACTGAAAGCAAATACATTACAGCTTGCCCTAACTACCCAAGGTTATCAAGAAGCCATTACTTACAGCTTTGTAGATAGTGCTTGGGAGCGGAATTTGATGGGCAATGCGCTCGAGTCGCACACAAACCCAATCATGGTTAAAAACCCTATCGCTAGCAATATGAGTGTTATGCGCACAACGCTGTGGGGTGGTTTACTCGACGCGCTACAATATAATCTGAATCGTAATCAAACACGCGTACGTTTATTTGAGCTTGGTACTTGCTACCATAGAACGGTTAGCTCAAATAGCCATGATAATAGGTTTAACGAAATACAAAAAATATCAGGTATAGCATACGGTGCTAACCAGCCTGAGCAGTGGTCTGAAGTATCACGCGAAGTGGATTTTTACGATGTTAAAGCCTCAATAGACGCCTTGACCAATCACCAGGCAAACTATGTGAAAACTGAGCATATTGCGCTGCACCCTGGGCAATCAGCAATGGTCATGTTGCACGGACAAGCGATAGGTTTTATTGGAACTTTACACCCCAAATTAAAGCAGCAATATGGCTTAAGCAAAAATGCTGTTTTGTTTGAGTTAGAGCTCGCACCGTTGTTAAAACGCACCGTAACAAAGTCGCAAGAGTTACCAAAAACACTGCCAGTAAGGCGTGATATTGCAGTTGTTCTTGATGAAAAAATTTCAGCTGGTGACTTGATTGAAGATGCAAAAAAAGCACAATTACCCTTTATAGTCAGTGTGGAATTATTCGACGTTTATCGTGGACAAGGTATAGCTGATGCCAAAAAAAGCCTTGCATTTCTGATACTTATGCAAGATACTAGCAAAACTTTGTTAGATACAGAAGCCGATAATTCGATGGCCTTACTACTGCAATTGTGGCAACAAAAATACCAAGTTCAACTTAGGTAAGTCACAAGGTTAAGCCACAATTTGTGTAGCTACAAAGCTTATAATTAAAACGTAACTAAAAACTTGCCAGGGTGGAGTATGACGCTAACTAAAGCTGAATTAGCTGATTTGTTGTTTGAACAAGTGGGCTTAAATAAACGTGAAGCCAAAGATATGGTTGAGGCGTTTTTTGAAGAAATTCGTCACGCGCTAGAAGCGGGTGATACGGTAAAGTTATCAGGCTTCGGTAATTTTGAATTGCGCAAAAAATCTGAACGCCCTGGACGTAATCCAAAAACTGGCGAAGAAATACCAATTTCAGCGCGCAGAGTGGTCACATTCCACGCGAGCCAAAAATTAAAAACTCGCGTTGATGAAGCCTACGCCAAATAATTACTCAATTATCTAAAATTAGACTAATATTTAACGCATGCAAGAAAATACAGCCAAAATTCAGCTACCACCAATTCCTGCTAAGCGTTACTTTACGATTGGCGAGATGGGAGAACTCTGCGGCGTAAAACCACATGTTTTGCGTTATTGGGAACAAGAGTTTACCCAGTTAAAACCGCTTAAAAGACGGGGTAACCGGCGCTATTATCAGCATCATGAAGTGATTTTAATCCGCCGCATTCGTGAGTTGTTGTATGAAGAAGGCTTTACGATTAGTGGTGCAAGGTTGCGTCTTGAAGAGTCTTCCGCTCATCAACTCAGCGCAGCTAAAGACACGGCTACTAGCAATGTTGTTATCAACTCGGTTGATTCATCTAGCCAGTTATCTAATTTATCCCTAAGCTACAATTTTGCACACCTACGCGCTGAGTTAACCAGCATACTCTCAATACTTAAACCAACACTTTAAGCTATAATACGGCTGTTGTGGGTATGTTACTGCAACAATCGGTTCGGGGCATAGCGCAGCCTGGTAGCGTACATGCCTGGGGGGCATGGGGTCGCAAGTTCGAATCTTGCTGTCCCGACCAAATTTTTGATTTTCAGTTGTTTATTTAGCAGCGCGTTTACACCAAAGCTTTCGGTGATGCGGTCTAGCATAATC
>JANNBX010000036.1:0-1911 GCA_031385945.1 Methylophilaceae bacterium
GACACAAACAGAACTCAGCGTCACTACAATTGATGAAAGTAATCAGCCACAAGAACAACGTATTGATTTAACGTTTATTGAGGACAATGTGAGGTGGATTATTGATTTTAAACTGGGCTTAGAAGTCACAAATGCCAATGCAAACGTCGCTGCGCAAGCCCACCAGACTCAACTAGCGGGCTATGCAGCCTTATTTATTAAAGAAGGTTTGCCTATTAAAACCGCAGTGTTCTTTTTAAGTCTCGGCAAATTAATAGCGCTAAATTAATTTCCTTGAGTTAAAAAGCGCTAAATTAAGCTTAATCTTGCTTAAAATGGTGCCAAATATACCAGCCCACAAATGCCAGACCACCAGCAATAATAACGTAATGTGATTGGTGAAAATATACGCTCAATTGTTCCCAGTTTTCGCCTGCCTTCATGCCTATGTAACCCAGCGCCCAGCACCAAATAAATGAGCCTATGAATGTATAAGCGACAAAACGCGTCATGTTCATGCGTGCCATTCCAGCGGGGAACGCAATAAACGTGCGCACGCCAGGCAATAAGCGTGCAATAAAAATAATAATTTCGCCATGATTTTTAAACCAGCGGTCAGCCATGTCTAAATCTTTTTTGCTAATTAACACATATTTGCCATATTTATCTGCCAACGGCCTGCCACCAAACATGCCCAAATAATAAGCGGGTATTGAGCCAAGCACACAGCCTATCGCACCTGCAAGCGCAATACCCCAAAGAGTCATTTCACCTTTACTCACCAAAAACCCTGCAAACGGCATAATAATTTCGCTAGGCAATGGAATACAGGCAGACTCAATCGCCATGAGTAGTGCTACGCCGCCATAACCCATGGCTGAAATCACGCCCATAATCCAAGTGGCGACTGCGGTGATTAAATTTTCTAACATGTGATAACCTCGTTTTTTTAAGTTTTTATTATATAAAGTTTAACTTTAACAAAAGTTATGCGATAGGGTTATTGCACAGTTTGTTAATAGCGGGTATTTTGTAGTTAATTAATAAAACATTTAGAAGAAAAACATGAATATCCAGTTTAATAATTGGCAGTTGATTAATCCATCGTCATTAGATAGCTCAATTGTAGGTGGGTTTAACGAGATGGAAAGTTTTTTAAATAGCTTTGATGAGCTTAATCCCACAGGTGAAACTGTTTTAACAGATACACGAATAGCAGGAACTACATTCAGTGGTATAACTTACGATATGCGTGGTAGGAATTTTCTTAATGAGAATATACCCACTTCAACAGTTACTTCGCTAAGCCTGAATGATGCAACTCGTAACGCCCTGTTTACCGGAAGCGTTACCTACAATTACGATACTGATTTTTATTCTGGTGCATACAATAGACTATCTTACAATTCTAGCACTACTAACTTGCTAGTGTTGGGAACTATGAATGTAGATGGTTTTGGTAACCTCTCAAGCGCAACTTACACTCAGTACAATATCACTTACAATGGCTTCACCTATAATCTTACTGGCAATATACTTGCTGATGCCAACGGCAACTTTACGGGCGGCAGCATTTCAAGTATTACCTTATCAGATAGCATGGGAAATAACTTATCAGCAACTGGACTAGCACTGAGCGCTGTTACCTTCGATTCAATTACAGACACTACAACTAACCCAACAAATTTTTCTGCTTTGTTTAACTTATTAACATCCTCCACAAGTTTAAATGGTAACGATGTCATTACTGGTGATGCTGGCGACAATAGCATTTTTGGCTATGCAGGTAATGACACGCTTAAAGGCTTAAGTGGTAACGATATGCTTGATGGTGGCACTGGTAGCGACACCATGAATGGTGGCGATGGTAATGATACCTACACGGTGGATGTGACCACAGACGTGATTCAAGCCGACAGTAGTGGTATTGAT
>JANNBX010000114.1:0-5500 GCA_031385945.1 Methylophilaceae bacterium
GGCATTACAAGCATTCATCTTTATGATGTTGACGGTTGTATATCTAGCAATGGCACACGAAAGTCACTAAAAATTAAAATCTAGTCAGAATACGTTATTGTAGTTTTGAAAATCATCGCTCACGTATCAATGTGTAGGCAATGCACAATTTTCAAAACTACGTCTAGTCTTGTTTAGATTTTTGTATTTTTAGTGACTTTCGTGTGCCATTGCTAGATATACAACCGTCAACATCATAAAGATGAATGCTTGTAATGCCACTATTAAAATATGGAAGATCGACCAACCAGCACCTAAAATTGCGCCAAATATTGTGCCAGATAAACCAGTAGCTGCCCACAAACCGATTAATAAGAATATAACCTCACCAGCGTACATATTGCCAAACAAACGAAGTGAATGTGAAAGTGGTTTTGAAATGTATTCGATTAAGTTGAACGCAAAGTTTGCAACAAATAATAATGGACTTAATAACAGGCCAAGATAGCCTAAAGCTGATTTTGGTTTAAAGAATTTAGCACCGCCGAATGGTGCGTAGAAAAGCTCATGCACAAAACCACCCAAGCCTTTTACTTTAATTGCGAAGAAAATCATTAAGAACCACACCGCTAATGCCAATGCAAATGTTGTATTGATGTCTGAAGTTGGTACTGCGCGCCATTCATTTACGCCGATTGCATGCATTAAGGCAGCAAAAATATCAACTGGTAAAAAGTCCATAGCGTTCATCGCAAATACCCATAAAAACACAGTTAGTGCTGTAGGGGCTATGAAG
Organism: Methylophilaceae bacterium; assembly: GCA_031385945.1. GTDB lineage: Bacteria > Pseudomonadota > Gammaproteobacteria > Burkholderiales > Methylophilaceae > JANNBX01. The sequence continues at coordinate 776 of JANNBX010000114.1, forward strand.
CTGTGGCGATTGCCGTGAAATATATTTTTAACTTGTTCATCTACAAAACCAAATACCAACTCGACAAACGCTTGGCGTTTAGTTGGCACACCCGATGTTGCGCCGCGCGCTACCCACCAGATTAAACCCATAACCAACATACCAAGCACTACAGACATAATCAACGTGTCGTAATGCAACACCCAAAAACCTTGATTGGTTTCATTACCGTTGATACCTTGCGCGTTAAAGCTTAAATGGTGTTGAATGTAGCTAGACGCCGTTAGCGCGTGTTCACCTTGTTCTGCGTGTTCTGCTGTTGCCATAGTTTTATTCGTTCAAATATCTAAGTTTAATGATAACTACTTATTCGTTGCTGCTTTTATCTATTGCCAACACTGACGCGCCTGACAATATGGCTGCTGCTGCCAGCCCGGCAATCAATGCCATTGGCACAATTTGCTTATAAACTTTAAACACAACCAATAATGCGATTGCGATGACCACTATTTTGATAACTTCTGCCATTAGCAAACTGCCCAATGCGCCAGCGGCTGTTTTGTCTGCCACATGCCAGATTTTTCTTAATTTTAGGCTTGCCGCTAAACTGCCTAACACGACTGCGAAGCCACCACATGCTGCTGAAACTGCTCCATTAACACCAAAAAAGATTGCCATTAAAACTGCTGCAACTAAAGTGACAAGAACTTGTCTCTTCAAAAGTGCGATGAGCATGTTGCGCATTAATTGACCTTATTTAGCTTTTTGCTGAATTTCAAAAACACGCGATTTTCTATTGTTAAGCCTTAAAAGTCAAGCAAGTTGTCTTGAATGCTCTATATTTGTCTTAAATTCTTCACAAACGCCTTACTTTGGCTAAAATATTAGCCTTAAGCTCAATTTAATGTGCCAATTTTTTAACATGCATAAGCACATTTAAATAGTGAAAATCGGAATGCTATTGATTACTCCAGATCTTCCAGCCCAAATTTTGGGTGCGGTTTCATGCACTGCATTACCTGCCGTATCAACCGCTACAGTGACAGGCATATCTTTTACCGTAAACTCGTAAATAGCCTCCATGCCTAAATCAGCAAATGCAATCACTTCCGCTTTTTGAATCGCACGGCTGACCAAATAAGCTGCACCGCCCACCGCCATCAAATAGATAGCTTTGTATTTTGCAATTGTTTCAACTGTTTCATGGCCGCGCTCAGCCTTGCCTATCATGCCTATTAGGCCAAGTTCGCCTAACATCATTTCAGTATAATCATCCATGCGAGTGGCTGTTGTTGGGCCTGCTGGGCCAACGGCTTCGTCGCGCACTGCGTCGACCGGGCCTACATAGTAGATAAAACGATTTGTGAAATCGACTGGCAGTTTTTCACCTTCAGCCAACATTGAAGATAAACGTTTATGTGCTGCGTCGCGCCCTGTGAGCAATTTTCCGCTTAATAGTAAAGTATCACCAGTCTGCCAAGTAGCCATTTCCGCTTTAGTGATGGTGTCTAAATTCACACGTTTAGCTTCTGCACTGGGCTGCCAGTGCACATCTGGATATAGGCTAATATCAGGCGGCGTGAGTTCTGCTGTGCCGCTACCATCTAGTACAAAATGCACATGCCGCGTGGCGGCGCAATTAGGGATGATTGCTACAGGCAAGCTTGCCGCATGGGTTGGATAATCTAAAATCTTCACATCCAACACGGTTGTTAAGCCACCCAAACCTTGTGCGCCGATACCTAAATTATTCACTTTTTCGTAAATTTCTAGACGTAATTCTTCCACTTTTGTTAGCTGTTGGGGATTTTGCACGCTTTTTTGTTTGAGTTCATGCATATTTATTGGCTGCATCAGCGACTCTTTGGCTAATAACACGGCTTTTTCTGCCGTACCACCTATGCCTATACCAAGCATGCCAGGTGGGCACCAGCCAGCACCCATGGTCGGCACCACTTCTAAAATCCAGTCTACAATACTTTCGTTTGGGTTTAACATCGCAAGCTTGGCTTTGTTCTCACTGCCGCCACCTTTTGCAGCGATAGTTACTTCTACTGTGTCGCCAAGCACTAATTCCACATGGGTAATAGCTGGGCTGTTATCTTTAGTGTTTTGCCGCTTACCCGCTGGGTCGCTCACGATGGATGCGCGCAATTTGTTTTCTGGCAGCATATAAGCGCGGCGCACGCCTTCGTTGACCATTTCTGCTAAAGTGAGGTTCTGAATACCTGCTTCGCCCTCAAACCGCACATTCATGCCGACTTTTACAAACGCTACGACAATGCCTGTATCTTGGCAAATCGGCCGCTTACCTTCCGCACAAAGGCGCGAATTGGTTAAAATCTGCGCAATCGCATCTTTAGCGGCTGGCGACTCTTCTAGCTTATACGCCTCGCCCAACGCCTGAATATAGTCAGTGGGATGATAGTAGGAAATATATTGCAAAGCGTCTTGAACGCTTTGAATAAAGTCAGTTTGTTTGATAATGGTCATTTTTTGCTTTGTCATACCAGCGTAGGCTGGTATCCAGTCAGGGTACAATTTAACGAATATTTCGACAAAAATAATAATCTAAGCATCCACCTCGCCTGGATTCCCGCCTGCGCGGGAATGACTGGTTTTAAAATTTTGCTCATCAATATCAATCGAACTATCTTGAACTTTTCGACATAGCAATGCTTGGTGTAATGTCTTTACGCAAAATTTTACCATTTTTAGTGCGCGGAAAATCTTTCGCCAAATATACGGTTTTTGGCACTTTATAGGCGGCTAAATATTGTTTGGCGAATGCTTGTAATTCATCTGGCGTAGCCGCTGAATCAGGCTGCAAAATCGCATAAACCACCACCAGCACTTTATCTTTTTCAAGCTCTTCGCCAATTGCCGCGCAATCTGCCACGGCAGGGTGCGATTTCATTACGCGCTCAATTTCATAGGGTGAAACGCGGTAGCCAAAGCTTTTGATGATGTCATCTTTGCGACCTAAAAACCAAATGTAGCCATCCGCATCGTAGCGGGCGTAGTCACCCGTGAAAAAATAGCCGCTGTGCTTATATTTGGCGGTTTCATCAGGCAAATTCCAGTAGCTTAAAAATAAGCCCGGGTCACTCATTGGCACTGAAATCATGCCCTCTTCACCTGTTGCTACTTCTTGTAGCGTATCAGGATTAAGTAATTTAATATTATGCCCTGGCTGCGGAAACCCCGCAGAACCGGCACGAATTGGGCGGAATTTACTTTGACTTAAGTAGTATGAAAACTCGCTCATGCCGACTGCTTCATAAATATCCATACCAAAGCGCTCGCGCCATTGGATCAACACTTCGTCAGATAAATGTTCACCCGCGCTCATGCAATGACGCAAACTTGGCACAGCATCTTTTAACGTAGTGGTTTTTTGGATAATTTGTCTATAAATGGTCGGCACACCAACAAAAATAGTGGCTTGATGTTTGGCGATTAAGCGCATCCAGCTTTCTGCGTCGTTTTTGCCTTCATGCACAATGACGGTTTTGCCTAAATACAGCGGATCCATCAAGCCTGAGCCTAATACATAAGTCCAGTTAAATTTGCCCGAGTGCATAATGCGGTCTTGGCTATTTTGGTCAAAATCAAACCAATAAGTAGTCGCTGGCGTGCGGCCTAGTAATGCGCGATGGGCATGTAATACGCCTTTAGGATAACCCGTGGTGCCACTGGTATAAACCAAATAAGCTGGGTCTTCGACTCTGCTATTATGCGCTGGCTGAACAGTATCAATCGCGCTTAAGCTTTTTTCTAAACTAGCTACATTTAAAAAACCATGCGGTTGATTTACATCAGTTTGCGACAGTAAAACATGCGCTAAATTAGGCGTGTCTTTTAAGTTACTCACTAGCGTTTCTTCCATCGCTACCCATGCTTTATAGTCTGTTATTAACACGGTCGCACCTGAGTCTTTAGCCAAATAAGCGACTTCTTCGGCGGTTAACAGCGTAGATGTTGGTACCGCAATCGCACCCATTTTCATAGCACCTAAAAAAGCAATTGGGTAATCAAGGCTATTTGGCAAGCGCACCAGCACACGGTCACCCAATTGCACGCCTAAGTTACGTAATAATTGTGCAAATTGATCGGTTTTGTATGCTAACTCAGCGAAAGTGATTTGGCTTGTGCCTAAGGTATCGTCTTCTACAATCATAGCGATATGATTAGACGAGAGCGTATTTAAATGCGCATCGGTACAAGCCACGCCAATATTAAAGTGCGTGGGAATATTCCATTCCCATTTAGGAAAATCTTCAAATATTTGCATTTAATTACTCTCTTAAAATTCAGAATTTCGGAATGAAGCGCAAGGCGTACAGCGCGCAGACAAGCGGAATGTACACAAAGTACATGAGCATTTCGAGCACTGCACAACGCAGCGACTCGTCCGAAAAATGGATTTTCATAGAAGCACTCCGTATGGCCAGTTTTGGCGGATGACTTGCTCTGGCAACATGCCTAGCACTTCAATCGCGAAATTTACATCGTCTTGTTTTAATGCGCGTAATGAATGCGCGCGCAGCAAAGTTTGTAGCGCTTTACCAAACATCGGCGGGTCTAGCATTTCGCCCTCAAATTTAATTGCGCCACCTAATAATGCATCTGCTTCAATGGCTGCTTTTAAAATGGCCACTTTTTGGCGAATTTCGGTGGGCGATGGCGTGTACGCTACTTTACATAAATGAATATGCGCAGGGTGAATCACCTGTTTGCCCGTCA
>JANNBX010000145.1:0-8801 GCA_031385945.1 Methylophilaceae bacterium
ATTGTGGTCTCCTAAAGTTATTAGTGCAGTAATAATGCGTAAAAGTTTTTATATTTATAATATGCCTGATTTTTATTGCTGTTTCGGCCAATTTCACTATTAAAAATAGAATTATTTTAAGATCATGCAAATACAAAATACGTTACAAACGCTCAGCAGAACTCTGCCGCAAATTGGTAAACTTGAAGCCATAATCGTACGTCCAGCGCGAGGGGCAGATTGTATTTACTTGCCAGAAACGCGAGCAATAACAGGTATTGGCTTAAGTGATGATAGGCGTGGTTTAAACCAAAAAACTGCACTTAATGGCAGCCGCCAAGTGACGTTAATTCAACAAGAACATATCGCGGTGATTGCTAAATTAGCAGGCATAGCCCAACTAGACCCAGCTTTACTGCGCCGAAATTTAGTGGTTTCAGGTATCAATTTATTAGCCATCAAACCATTATTCAAAACGCATGTGCATTATTTACAAATTGGTGAAGTGTTACTTGAAATTACGGGTAATTGTGACCCGTGCTCTCGTATGGAAACGCTTCTTGGTGCGGGTGGCTACAATGCAATGCGCGGACATGGTGGGGTAAACGCACGCATCGTTAAAGGCGGTGCATTAAGGGTGGCAGATGCTGCGCATTTTGTTGCGCAAGCTAAGCAAATGACGTTAATTTAATTGAATTTAGGCGAACGCTTGCTTGGGTGTTGGGTCGCATGTAAGTTGATATTTAATTACTGATGATAGTTTGTCTGTGGGTAAATATGGCGTATTTGAATGTTAATTGATGACTGAGAGGTTTTAAAATGCGTAATTGGAAATTGCTGATGTTCAGCGCGGTACCAGTGCTATGTGTTGCTTTTACAGGTAATGCACAGGCTGCGTCTTGTGTGGTGAATGTTGAAGGTAATGATGCGATGGTCTACAACACAAAATCAATAGATGTACCAAAAAGCTGTAAAGAAATTACTTTAAATCTAAAACATGCGGGTAAGTTAGCTAAAGGTATTATGGGTCACAATATTGTGATTACCAAAGAGGCTGATCAAGCTGCGGTAACAACTGATGGTAGTGCAGCAGGTATGGCTGCTAATTGGGTAAAACCAGCTGATAGCCGTGTAGTGGCTCACACTAGCTTAGTGGGCGGTGGTGAATCAACCAGTGTTAAATTTAAAACGGCTGGCTTAAATACAAAAGAAAAATATGTATTTTTTTGTAGCGTGCCAGGTCATGCGTCGATGATGAAAGGCGTTGTAAAGTTTAGTTAACGCATGGATTGATCACTGAGGCACCTTAAACAAGGTGCTTTTTTTTACGCTAAAACTTTATAATTAGATTATGTTACCTGCCTACGTTATTCTTGACCTTGAAACCACAGGCGCTACGCCCTTACGTGACCGTATTACCGAAATTGCATTGATACGCTATGAAAAAGGTGAAGAAGTAGCGCGCTGGCAAACGCTTGTGAACCCTGAACAAGCGATTCCACCATTTATTCAGCAATTAACCGGTATTGATAACGAGATGGCAGCAAAAGCGCCACTTTTTAGTGAAGTAGCAGATACGCTGCTTGCCTACCTAGAAGGCGCAGTGTTGTGCGCACACAACGTGCGCTTTGACCATGGCTTTTTAAAGGCAGAATACAAACGTCTAGGGGTGACTTTAAGGCAAAAGGTATTATGTACGGTAAAACTGTCGCGGCTTTTATATTTGGGCTTTCCTAGCCATGGCCTCGATGCGATTATGCGGCGCCATGGCATCACGACAACTGCACGCCACCGCGCGATGGGTGATGTAGAAACGGTGACTGCTTTTATACAAATTGCAGAAAACGAGCTAGGTTTAGAGCGAGTTAAAGCCGCTGCCGCACAACTCATGCAAGCGCCAACGCTACCTACTCATATTGATGCTGCTATGCTTGAGGATATGCCTGAAAGCCCTGGTGTTTATTTGTTTTATGGTGAAAATACGTTGCCGCTTTATATCGGTAAAAGCGTGAATATTCGCGCTAGAGTGCTAAGTCACTTTAGCAGTGACCACGCTAGCACCAAAGAAATGCGCATAGGCCAAGAGATTAAGCATGTGGAATGGATAGAAACAGCGGGTGACTTTAGCGCGCTGTTGTTGGAATCAAAACTCGTCAAAGAACGTCAGCCAATTTATAACCGTCAGTTACGTAATGAGCGCCAGCTTTGCTCATGGCGGCTAAACCCAGACCCAACAGCGCACCCATTGGTTGAGCTAGTGCGTGAAGATGATATGCAAGCAGAAGATTTGGCCAATTTATACGGCACATTTCGGACTAAAAAACAGGCGGTTGAGGTGTTACGCAAATTGGCTGAGGTCCATACGCTTTGCCCAAAATATTTAGGGCTTGAGGGCTGGAGTAAAGGTGCGTGTTTTTCATCACAAATCAAGCGCTGCAAAGGGGTCTGTTGTGGTGGCGAGCCGCATGTTTTGCACCATATTCGCCTGCAAACAGCCTTAATGAAACACAAAATTAAAACGTGGCCATTTGCAGGGAAAATTGGTATACGTGAAAAAAGCCGAGTTAATAATATGACGCAAATTCATATTTTTGAGTATTGGTGCATGCTAGGTACCATCAACCATGAAGATGAGCTGCATGCAGTACTCGACACTAAAACTAACTTTAAGTTTGATTTAGATACATATAAGTTATTGATTAAAATGCTAAATCATAAAAATACGCAGGTGATTGATTATGGCTTAATAGCTGAGGTTAATGCGATTGACGCTTAAACTGAGTATTTTAATTTAATGTTTAGTGATGCCTGCCTCAAGTGCAGTATCAGCCACAAATAACTGCTCAATATCGATTACATCAAAACGATAGGCTGCATTACAAAAGTCGCAGTTTACATCAACTGTTTCACGCTCTTTTAAGATATCGGTTAGCTCATTTTCACCCAACATTTTGAGCATATTGCCAACGTTACTTCTTGAGCAACTACATTTAAAACTTGCAATTTCTGCATCAAACAATCGCACGTCTTCTTCAACAAATAATTTGTTGAGTAGCGTTTCTGATTCGTCATTCAGTAGCTCACTAGGCTTAACCGTATCAGCTAAGCTGTTAATACGGTTCCATGCATCTGCATCATTGCCTTCAATTTCTGGTAATTTTTGTACCAACATGCCTGCAGCAGTATCGTTATCGCAGGCGAGCCAGATGTTAGTTTCAATTTGCTCTGAGCGGTACATATAGTTTTGCAAAATAGCGGCAATACTATCACCCTCAAGCGGCACAATGCCTTGGTAGGGCTGAGCGTTAGGGTTGGTAGTGTCTTCTTTTGGGTCAAGCGTAATCACAAAATGACCGTTACCAATCAAATCAATAAAGTTACTATTTGGCTGGTCATTTAACAATTCATCACTAAATTTAGCAGTTGCACGCATTTCAAGATTACTTTTGCACTCAACTACCAATAGTTTTAATGCGCCACTACCTTGAATTTGTAGCACTAAAGCACCTTGCATTTTAAGCGTAGAAACCAGCAAAGCGGCTGCTGCCATGAGTTCACCAAGCGCATTTCGTAAAACAGCAGGGTAGTTGTGGTGGGCGAGTGCGTCTGTGTAAGTGCTATTGAGTTGCACAATATTGCCGCGAATAGGGTGCGCTTCAAAGATGAATCGCTGTAGTGTGTTGTGGTATTTCATAAATTTTTTGAACTGTTGATCGATAGCGTGGATTATACAAGCTAGCGCTCATTTTTGAGACCAAAATCAACGACTTTTATGGGGTTTATACTTTCTAAATGTGCTGGTTTGCGTGTGTGAAAAAGGCTGATAGTGGTGTTGCTAGATTCTACCCCCATCCTAGCCTTCCCCCTTAAATGGGGAAGGAATTGAACTTTGGATAGCGGGGAGGTGATAGTAGATAGTATGTAGCGGGTAGTGGATAGTAGTTAGTAGGTCATACATAAACTTTAACAAGTTTGCGCTGAGTCAATCTCCTCACCCTTTTAGGGGAAGGGTTAGGATGGGGGTAAACTTGTGGCAAATAACCAGTATTGTGAAGATTGAATCTTATGAATATTCAAACTTTTAAGCCCTATTTAGGCCACCTTTAAACAATAACTAAACAGTCATGAAATAACTTAAACACATATTTGTTACTTTTTAAAGTAATCTAACTTAACCCTGGCTTTTAACTAAACATAAGGTTTCTGATGCTGTTTTTTGTCTAGGTACATTTCGTAAAGACCAATTCGATAACGCCCATTGCCAAATTAAATTGATTGGTGCAGTTTGCAGCGCTTGTGGTGGGTTTTGCCCCAAAAATTGTAGGGCATTACCGAGTAATTGGGGTGCTTGCGACGTATTGAGTGCTTGTGCCAAGGTTTGTTTGCTGAGCTTCTCACCCGCTAAATTTAGGGCGACAGGTAAATGTGCATATTGCGGAGTTGGGTATCCGAGTTGTTTTTGCAAATAAATTTGTCGCGTGGTGGAATCTAATAAATCTGCCCCGCGCATGACATGTGTAACGCCTTGTGCAAAGTCATCCACCACAACGGCAAGCTGATAAGCAAAGACGCCATCTGCACGCTTGAGTAAAAAGTCTCCAAAATCGTGTGCTATATTTTGTTTAATCGTGCCTTGAATAGCGTCATCAAACTCAATGAAAGTATCTGTAGTGATTAGCCTATAGGCGCATGGTTGTTGCTTGCTAGGGCTGTTTTTAAGGCATGTTTTTGGGTATATATAACCATCAACACCCATTATGGCAGAATCTGCTATTTCGCGTCTTGAGCAATTGCACGGGTAAGTTGCTAGTTTTTGCAAGGCACTTTCATACCACTCTTTACGCTGACTTTGGTAGATGACTTCTTCATCCCATTCAAAACCGAACGCTTCTAAAGTATGTAAAATTGTATCAACAGCGCCTGGTTGTTCACGTGGTTTATCAAGATCTTCAAGCCGTAATAACCATTTACCAGCTTGTGTTTTGACCTCTAAAAAGCTAGCAACTGCGGCGATGAGTGAGCCAAAATGTAGAGGCCCAGTAGGCGATGGAGCAAAACGTCCGCGCATTTTTTAATTATTGCGTCGCTTGTGCATAGGGCGGAATATACCAAGATTGCAACTCGAGCCCTAGTAGAACTACATGGCAACTTAGGCGCTCAGCACCACTAGCGCTCACTTCAAACTCGTAGTTGCGCTCAATCAGCACACGTCCGCGGCTGTTTCTCGCCAGGCGTATTTTTACACAGGCAACCGTTTCATCTAACAATTGCAAGTGATAGCGCTCTGCTAAGTTACTACCTAGTGCGATTGCTTTCTCACGCGCGCTAATGCTGTCAAACCAAAGCCAAACGCCGGCGAGTAATATAAAAATGACTAATAGTTCAGACAAAATAAGTTCAAACCTAACTAAAAATGCGCCATAATCAAATTGGCTTAACAAAACATTTGGGTTAATATAAATTTTGCAATCAAACTACATGCGACAAATCAATATGAAGTTACACCAACGTAATATACCGATATCACTATGAGTAATCAACGCGAAACAGATGCACTTTCTGCCTATTTAACTTATCTTTCTAATAAAGGCGTGCCAACTGCAGAGATGCAGCAGCGTGAGGATTTTTTAAATATACTCACGCCAAAACTAGAAGGTGTTACGCACAATGGTGCTTTTTATCGTGACGCAGTCGAGTCGCTTGAAACCAAACATCCTAAATTAAATTGGGCTGTGTTTCTACCTGTGGCACGTGAGTTTTTTTTATTTTGGATGGGTGACTTTAAAGCGATTGCGTCATTAAGTCCTGAATCAGCCTTTGACCCTAAAGCCGTTATCTGGGTGCCTGCTGATTGTGATTTACAGCAAATGTGGTTATCGCTAGATAAAGAAAAGTTTAGTATGACAGAGTCTTGGCCAATTAAAGGCTATACCAAAGCACTTAAAGATGCGGGCGCTACGCAAGCGGTGATTGAGGCGCGCGTAAAGTTAGCAAAACTCTTGCTATTAAGAATACGTAGTGCCCCTGATGTTGATGCTAAATATTACAGAATTTGTGTCGATACAACTGCGCCACTTTTTACCATGAAAGAAACTCGCAGATTATTTTTAATAGTGGTGCGCGAGTTTTATTATTTTTGGGCCGGCTCACCAGACGCAGAAAAGTTTGTATTTGCACATAAAGCTGTATTTATCTAGCTTAAATTGAATGCACTATAAAAGAGCTTAATTATTAAAAAGCGCACTAACGTAGTGCGCTTTTTTTATGTATATTTCTAAAATTCTAAACAAAACAAACAATTAGGTTTTGGTGTGCTTTTTGCTTACTAAAACCAGTCAAACAGCCATCAACAGCTGTGTTTACATCAAAAATAATCTCAACGGGGAGAGTTAATTGGAAGCTTTACAGTCATCTAGTGATGTTTTATTTATACTTTTAGGCGCTATTATGGTGCTAGCCATGCACGCTGGGTTCGCATTTTTAGAGCTTGGTACGGTGCGTCGCAAAAATCAAGTCAATGCATTAGTTAAAATTATGGTGGATTTCTCAGTGTCTACCATTGCGTACTTTTTTATTGGTTACAGCATTGCCTATGGCATTGGCTTTATGCAGGGCGCTGAAGTACTAGCCGCTAAAAATGGTTATGATCTCGTTAAATTTTTCTTTTTACTTACATTTGCAGCCGCTATTCCGGCCATTGTTTCGGGTGGTATTGCCGAACGCGCAAAATTTAATCCACAATTAGCGGCTACTTTCTTGATTGTAGGTTTTGTTTATCCGTTTTTTGAGGGTATTGCTTGGAACAAACATTACGGAATACAAGATTGGCTATTTACTAGTTTTGGTGCTAATTTTCACGACTTTGCAGGCTCGGTTGTCGTGCACGCAGTTGGTGGCTGGATAGCTTTAGCCGCTGTTATCCTACTGGGCGCAAGACATGGCCGTTACAGCAAAGATGGTAAATTAAATGCATTTTTACCATCTAGCGTACCATTTTTAGCTTTAGGTGCTTGGATTCTGACAGTAGGCTGGTTTGGCTTTAATGTCATGTCCGCTCAAACTACCGCGCTTGTCTCAGGCTTAGTAGCCATGAATTCACTAATGGCACTCGTTGGCGGCACAATTGCTGCCACATTGTTAGGTAAAAATGACCCTGGTTTTGTACATAATGGTCCATTAGCAGGTTTGGTGGCAGTGTGCGCAGGCTCTGATGTAATGCACCCTATGGGCGCGCTGGCGACTGGTGCTGTGGCGGGTGCGATATTTGTTTGGACATTTACCTTAGTACAAAACCGTTGGAAACTAGATGATGTACTCGGCGTATGGCCACTACATGGTTTATGTGGTACTTGGGGTGGTATTGCGGCTGGTATCTTTGGTAGCAAAGCTTTAGGCGGTATGGGCGGTGTGAGCTTTATGTCGCAATTACTGGGCACTTTATTAGGTGTTAGCATTGCATTAGTTGGTGGCTTTATCGTGTATGGCGTGCTCAAACAGCTAGTCGGTATTCGCTTGACGCAAGAAGAAGAGTATTTAGGCGCTGACTTAAGCATACATAACACGCCTTCTTCTCCAAATATGGGTGAAGAGTAAGACCGTTTTCTTAACAGATGCTAAATTAAAAAGGGCGCTTTTGTGCCCTTTTTTTATTGGGTAAAGCTAATAGTGTTTCGACTAAAACTAGCGTGTTAAAATATGACATGCAAACCAATCATCCTTTCAAGTTTCATGTCATTATCCCCGCTGCAGGCTCTGGTAGCCGTATGCAAAGTGATGCGCCTAAGCAATATCTTAAATTGCACAGCCAGCCGCTTATACAACATGTATTAAAAGTATTCGACTTATCAGCCAAAATTACCAGCATTCATGTCGTGCTAAGCCCAAATGATACGCATTGGCACAATGATTTTTTGCACACAAGCAAAAAGATTAGCGTGCATTACGTAGGCGGTGAAACGCGTGCGCAAACGGTACTCAATGCACTTAATGCAATGACTGTTGATGCACAAGATTGGGTATTAGTGCATGACGCAGCAAGGCCGGGTTTAAGTAACCGGCTATTAAGTCTGCTAATCAATACACTTGAATTTGACGCCGTAGGTGGCCTGCTAGCCTTGCCACTGGCTGATACGCTGAAGCGTGCTGATACAAATAACTGTGTGGAAACCACCATATCACGTGAGGCATTGTGGCAAGCACAAACACCACAAATGTTTAAATACGGCACGCTTAAAACCGCGTTAGAAAGCTATGCTGGCAGCCCAACCGATGAAGCACAAGCCATTGAAGCGCTTGGCTTAAAACCAAAATTAGTCACAGGTGAATTACAAAATATGAAAGTAACATACCCACAAGATTTAGCTGTGCTAACTGCACTGTTGAAAGGCTCAGTATGAGAATAGGCCACGGTTTTGACGTACACCGCCTTGTGCGTGGGCGTAAATGTATCATCGGCGGGGTTGATATCCCGTTTGATTTAGGCTTGGATGGACATTCAGATGCCGATGTCTTATTACATGCCATTTGTGATGCATTGCTAGGTGCTGCTGGTTTGGGTGATATCGGCAAGCATTTTCCGCCGAGTGATGATCGTTATAAAGGCATTGATTCACGCGAATTATTGCGTCATGTGGCGGCACTATTGAGCGACAAGCAATTTAAAGTTGGCAATATAGATGCTACTGTGATTTGTGAGGCGCCAAGGTTGAGCGCGCACACCGCACAAATGTGCGCGAATATTGCGCTTGATTGCGCTATTGAATTGAGTCAAGTGAACGTAAAGCCTAGTTGCTCAGTTGTGGTGGCTTTTACGTTCACTTGAC
>JANNBX010000152.1:0-1717 GCA_031385945.1 Methylophilaceae bacterium
TATTAGCAGCAACCCGATTATTGTATTTTGTATATTGCGATGCCGTGTTGCTTGAGACTGGATTTTGTAAAGTAGCAGACATGTTTAACCTTATTTAATATTGCCAAGACGGCGATTTGACCACCACTGAAAACCGTTAATCGCAAACAGTAAGATGAATGAAATCACTAACATGACAGCCGCCACGGCAGTTGCACCTGCGTAATCGTATTGCTCAAGCTTGGTGATAATAATCAGCGGGGTAATTTCAGACACCATCGGCATATTGCCTGCAATAAAAATTACCGAGCCATACTCGCCCACCGCCCTTGCAAAAGCTAGCGCAAAGCCTGTGACTAATGCTGGCCAAATGGAAGGCAAAATAACCTTATAAAATACCTGCCAGCGGTTTGCGCCTAAGCTTGCGGCCGCCTCTTCAACCTCTGCGCCTAAATCTTCTAACACTGGCTGCACAGTGCGCACCACAAATGGCAAGCCAATAAACGTAAGCGCCACAATCACACCTAATGGCGTGTAAGCCACTTTTATGCCCAGCGGCTCTAGCAAACTGCCTACCCAGCCGTTGGTTGCGTAGATGGCTGAAAGCGCAATACCAGCCACAGCAGTGGGCAAGGCAAACGGAAAATCGACAAAGGCATCAATAAACTTTTTGCCAAAAAAATGGTAGCGCGTGAGCACCCAAGCTGTTAGTAAGCCAAACACCACATTAATAAGCGCTGCAATTAACGATGCGCCAAAGGTGAGTTTGTAAGAAGCAACTACTCTGGGCGACGCCACCGCTGCAACAAACTCAGGCCAAGTGAGCGTGAATGTTTTGATAAATACCGCAGAAAGCGGAATAAGTACGATTAAGCTGAGGTAAAGTAGCGCATAACCCAGCGTGATATTGAAGCCTGGTAGTGTATTTTTATGGGTGATCTTTTGCTTCATTTAAAGTACTTAGTCAAAATATATGACAAGCACTTTAACAAGCATTTATATGCCTATTAAATACTTTAAAGATATGATGTATTCTTTTTTGTTATATATGAGCTTGTGAGTAATTTGCGCTATTATTACTCACATCTAAGCCTACTTATCTTTAATAATGTCCAACATAAAGTCTAAACGTTTGAGTAATTCCTTTTCCACAGGGAGTGGGGGCGCAACTTTTGAGGCGCATATTCAAACTCTGTTCGTAGTTTTAATGCTAGCAAGAGGGTTTGTTCCTGGTATGCCTTTATGGCCAATTAAAAAAATAAAACTTCAAGGTAAGCATGCTGGTTACGACACTGATGATTTAATTATTTTTACAGAAAACCCTGCCAATAATCAGCAGTGCAAATTACTAGTTCAAATTAAGCATGCTATAAAGACTACAGACAAAAACTCAATATTCGGCGAAGTGATTCAAAGTGCTTGGAACGACTTCAATAACCCTGTAGTTTTTACTAAATGGAATGATGCTATTGCGCTAATGACAGGCTCATTAAGTCAGATGGACATTGATGGTATACGACCTTTGTTAGAACGCTCTAGGTCTTGTGAAAATCCAGAGGAGTTTTTCAGAGATACTAATTTAGCCAATTTCAGCAGTAATGGGCAAAGGGAAAAACTTAACATTTTCCGCAAGCACTTAAAACAAGCAAATAATGGTGCAGATGTAAGCGATCAAGTGGTATTTGACTTTTTAAAGCACTTCCATCTACTGGGCTATGACTTAGACATTAAATCGGGC
>JANNBX010000025.1:0-13845 GCA_031385945.1 Methylophilaceae bacterium
AATCCGCTGTCAGGTTGGTGTCACTTTGCAATGTGTAGTCATCAATATGATAACCAAACTCAACGTTGTGGTTTTTAGGCTTGAACGTGCCGCGCGCATTAAAAACTGTCCAGCCTGACCCTGCTAGATCTGTCACGCGCCCCATTCGGTTTAGGTAGGGGTTACCTGTGGTGGTGGTTAAAAATGTGGCTGGGGCAATAGCAACAGGGTTAGACGCGCTATTTTTATCTTCAAGGTAGGCGTAATCGGAAATGGTCACTTGCCAATCAAAAAAGCCTTTAGTGTTTGATTTAATATCCAGCGCCTGCATCATGTGAGAACTTTCGGCCTCTGAAGGCGTAAAGCCAGTAATGCCGTATCTTTCCCCCTCAAAATTAACGCGACCATTAAAAACCGCCTCGCCTGTGACGGCGTCTTTAATATAGCTATCCACATCTACTTTACTCGTTAAATCCCAAACGCCCAGTGTGTAAGCGGCTTTTACGGTTTGGCTAATGTCATAGGCTGCTTTTACTTTAAAGTTAAGCTGCTCGCTATGGTCTATGCCAGTTGCGCCAAAAGTAATACGATCTTTATTGGTTTGGTCTTTATCTTTAAATGCGCCAGTGACAACAGGTGCTGCACCAGGTGCGGTGGTTGAAAGTAGGGCATTAGCAAATTGCATGGGTTGACTCACAGACTCAAGCCTATCGCCAGTGACAAAAAAGCTAAAATCATTGATTTTATTACCCACAGAAAATGTTTCGTGGTTGCCTTGAAATGTTTCATCTGTGCCATATAGCTCAAAATTTTGGACAAAACTTTGAACACTGGCATGTGCTTCAAATTGATTAGGCATGCGCGTATTTAAATTGATCACGCCACCTAATGAATTGCCTGCATACAGCGCTGAAAAAGGGCCGTATAAAATATTCACTGATTCGATTTCTTCAACGCTTACCAAACCCCAGCGTGGCGCGAAGCCAAAACTATTTCCTAGTAAATTTGACAGTAAAACACCATCTGCATACAACAACGTTTGGGCGGAAGATAACGTACCTGTGGTGCGTGTAGCAATAGGGCCGTTACGGTCGCCAATGTAGCGTTCGCGCACTTGAAAGCTTGGCAAATACTTCAATGTTTGCATAGAAGTTGTCGCATTGATGGTGTCATCAATTTGCGATTTAGTATAAGTTTCAACAGCTGCAGGGTGGTTAATAATGCGGCTATCAATGGGCGATGTGACGTTAACTGTGTCTAGCTTTATTTCTTCAACATGTTCGGCAAATGCGGTACTAGGTATCGCTAAAATATGGGTGAATAAAAAACTACTGGCAACAGTAGCCCGTTTTAATGGGGTATTCATGTGGACTCCTTCAAGTAAAAATAGAGTCAAAACCAATAGTGGTTTTGACAAAAAATATTTAAATGAAGGTAGGTGGGGCGCGGCTGGGGAGGGTGGTTAAGTAACGAGTGGCTGGTTTTACAGCCGGTACATCAACGAAACTAAAAGGCGTTTTTAAACTCAAATACTGCAATAGAATCGCATGCGTGTCATCTATGTTTTGTACAAAAGCAGGTGCGCTACAAAATGGGCAGTGATTATAGTGATGATTGATTTGGCTAGATTCAGATGTCACTGGCGCATTCACATCAAGCTCAAGCATCGTTTGATTGCCTAGCGTAGTAGTTACCGTAATCGCTATTTTTTTAATCACTTGCTTGCCCGCTTGCGTGGTGCAAATTTCTTGATAAAAATTGGTAGTGTGTGGTGTGGCAAAAGCGTGCGAAATCGTTGGCATGACAGATGCAAAAATAATCGCAAATAACGCGATAAAGTGTGCAAATGAATGATGACGCTTAAACATGCTTTAGATTATAAAGCGATAATAGCGCATGTGGCAAAATCTAATTTTGCAGCAGTGATATTTATAAAATTAAGGATTAAAACAACATGACATTAGAAACAGCAATTTTCGCAGGCGGATGCTTTTGGTGTACTGAGCCAGTTTTTACGCAGCTAAAGGGCGTGGTCAGCGTTGCGTCTGGCTATATTGGCGGCCAGACACTTAACCCAACTTATAAAACCATTTGTGAGGGAGATACAGGCCATGCTGAGGGCATTAAAATTACGTTTGACCCAGCCTTGATACCTTATGAAGCTTTGTTAGAGATTTTCTTTTTAAGCCACGACCCAACGACGCTAAATCGTCAAGGTAATGATATTGGTACACAATATCGCTCAGCGGTTTTTTGTCAAAATGAGGTGCAGAAGTTGGCTGTGCAAAAAATGATTGCTGAGCTAGACGCGGCACATGTTTTTAATGCAAAAATAGTCACACAAATTAACGGCGCAGATACGTTTTACCCTGCTGAAGAGTATCACCAATACTACTTCGCCAAAAACCCAAATCAGCCTTACTGCTTGGCAGTAGCGGCACCTAAAGTGGCTAAAATACGGGCTAAATATTCAGGGTTGATTGCACCATGATATTTAAATTTTCAGTTACTAGCCTCTTTGTCATTCCGACGAAAGTCGGAATCCAGAGTCGTTCGTAATGCAACCTTGTGTCTACATGCTTGCGAGCGACCGAAACGGTACCTTGTATATTGGTGTTACTTCAGATTTAATTAAACGAATCTGGCAGTATAAGTCTGATTTTGTTGATGGTTTTACTAAACAGTATCAAGTGCACGATTTAGTTTGGTATGAAACCTCTGAAAGTATGCAAAGCGCTATCGCTCGTGAAAAACAATTAAAAGAATGGAAACGGCAATGGAAAATAGAGCTCATTGAAAAATCAAACCCATATTGGAATGATTTATATACACACATTCTTTAGTTGATTGACGTATGGTCAAAGACGCTAGATACCGACTTTCGTCGGTATGACGTAATGAGTAGTAATAACTGTTCAGCTTTTGCTGGTGAGCCACTGCCTGCGCCAGAAAATAATAATCATAATGAGTGCAATGCTGCCCATTAAACTCATTGCCCACCAAAAGCCATCCGTTTCTTTTAACCACGGCATGACTTCAAAATTCATGCCGAAAATGCCCGCAATTAAAGTAGCTGGCATAAATAGCATGGCAACGACAGTTAGCGCGCGCACTTCTAAATTCACGCGTTGGCTGACACTCGCCATGTAAATATCCATCATGCCGCTTAAAGAGTCACGAATCGACTCTAGCGACTCGATAAAGCTGACCGTGTGGTCATAAATATCGCGCAAATAAGGGATAGTGTGTGTGGTAAAAAAGTCGCTTTCATTTCGAGTTAAATTGTTAATCACTTCGCGTAGTGGCCAAACCGCGCGGCGCAGCTCAATACTCACGCGTTTAAGCTGGTGAATAGCATTTAACTCAGCATTGGTTGGGTTGCTTAATAGTCTGTCTTGCAGTATTTCAGCCGCGTCGCTCACGTCTTCTAGCACACTAAAATATCGATCGACTACGTTATCCAGTAGTGCGTAAGCTAAGTAGTCGATTCCTAATTCGCGAATATGGGCGCGGCTGGCACGTAAACGCACGCGTACAGGCTCAAAAATCCCTGTTGAGCGCTCTTGAAAGGTGAGCAGATAATTGCGCCCTAAAGCCATGCTAATTTGCTCTGAACTCACAGACATGCTGAGTTTTTCATATTCAAAGCTATGCGTTTCTAAAAACACATAGTCATCATATTCATCAATTTTTGGGCGTTGTTCAGTGTTGAGTATGTCTTCAAGTACTAGTGGGTGTAAGTGAAAAATTTCACCTATCTTTTTAATTAAATCAACATCATGCACACCGTGAATATTGATCCACAACTTTTTATTGGCGTAGTCAGCAACATTAAAGCTTGCTAAATCATCACGGGATAATGTGCGCTCGCTTATTTCGGCAGCGTCATACACCACTAAACTAATGGTTGGTTTAACGGCAATATCGGCCTCGCCCATATAAATCAAGCTACCTGGCGCCATGCCTATTTTTTTAGATTGTTTGATTTTGGAAGATTTGCGTTGTTTTTTCATTTAAGAATCTTAATTCTATAAGCATTTCAAAGCAAACACTCGTTATCCTGTAGTTAGTATTGCTAAGTGTTTAGCACTACTTAGTTGCCAGCATTGCCCGAATATTTGCCATACGATTTTTACCATCTAGCTTGGCTTGTTCGCGGTTTTCAGGGTCGTTAAATGGGTTGCCAAAATGTTTTACATCATCAATTGGTAGCTCTGCGATAAATCGACTTGGCTCACAAGCGCTCATTTCACCGGCTCGTTTGCGTTTGCGGCACCACGAGATATTAAGTGATTTTTGCGCTCTGGTAATGCCCACATACATCAGCCGCCGCTCTTCTTCAATTTTGGTAGGGTCGGTGACAGCCAGCTCAATACTGCTAGAGTGCGGCATAATGCCTTCTTCTACGCCGATTAAAAAAACATGGCCAAACTCTAAGCCTTTAGCGGCGTGCAGGGTAGATAGCTTAACTGCGTCAGGCTCACCGTTTTCGCGACCTTCAAGCATGCTGATAATGGCCACCATTTGCGTGAGCTCAAGCAGGTTTTTGCCATCATCTTCATTGCCGTACTCAGTGCTCGCTTCACCTTTGCGGCTTAACCAGCTTACAAACTCTTGCACATTGCCCCATTTAACTTCAGCGGCGCGCTGCTCATCTATATCATATAAATAAGCTTCATATTGTATGCCTGTGAGTAAGTCGTTCAGCACTTCAGTGGCTGGGTCGCGTACGGCGCGGTCTTGTAGCTTGTTAATGTATTGGCAAAATTGCAGTAAATCATCTAGTTGTTTTTGGCCAATATCGCGCTGAAAATCACCCTCAAAGGCAGCGGCAAACAGTGACAGTTTATGCGCACTGGCATACTCGCCCAGCCGCTCTAGCGTTGTGTTGCCAATACCCTTTTTAGGCGTAGTAGCCGCGCGGATAAACGCTGGGTCGTCATCTTCATTACTGATAAGGCGCAAGTAGCTGACTAAATCTTTAATCTCAGCTTTATCAAAAAACGATTGCCCGCCAGAGATGGTGTAAGGGATTTTATGCTCACGCAATTTTTCTTCTAACAAACGCGATTGATGATTGCCGCGATACAAAATGGCGTAATCTTTATAAAAAGTGCGGTGCTCAAATTTATGCGCCATGATTTTCATCACCACAGATTCTGCTTCGTGATGGTCATCTTTACAGGCGGATATTTGAATCAAATCGCCTGTACCTAAATCGCTCCACAATTTCTTTTCAAACAGTTTTGGGTTGTTAGCAATCACACTATTCGCCGCACGCAAAATGCGCACAGTAGAGCGGTAGTTTTGCTCTAATTTAATGACCTTTAAGCGGCTAAAATCGGTGGTTAATTGGCGTAAATTTTCAACATCTGCACCGCGCCAGCCGTAAATTGCTTGGTCGTCATCGCCCACTGCGGTGAAATTTCCTGTAACACCTGTCAGCATTTTAATGAGCTTGTACTGGCAGGCGTTGGTATCTTGATATTCATCTATCAGCAAGTATTTAAGCTTGCGTTGCCACTTTTCTAAAGCCTCGCCATGTTGCGAAAATAACTCCACAGGCAACTTAATCAAATCATCAAAATCCACTGCCTGATAGGCTTTTAGCGTTTGCTGATAAATTTGGTAAACTTTTGCCGCTGCGATATTTAAATCTTCATCTGCTGTTGCTTTAGCTTGGTCTGGGCTGATAAACGCATTTTTCCAAGCAGATATTTGCCACTGAGTTTTTTTGAGTAATTGTTTGTCTGTTGTCGCTAAAACATCACTTAAAATTTTAAAGCTGTCTGAGCTATCTAAAATAGAAAACTGCGGTTTGTAGCCAAGTAGTTGCGCCTCGGCACGTAGCATTTGAAGCCCAAGCGAGTGAAATGTAGTCACAGTTAAGCCTTTACTTGGCTTGCCAACCAATAGCTGGCTTACGCGCTCTTGCATTTCACGTGCGGCTTTATTGGTAAAAGTAATCGCAGCGATTTCGCGTGGCATGTAGCCTGCTGTTTCAATTAAATAGGCAATTTTTTGGGTAATAACGCGCGTTTTTCCCGAGCCAGCACCTGCTAAAACGAGAAGTGGGCTATCTAAATGCTTAATGGCCTGCAATTGAGGTGTGTTGAGTTGTAAGGACATTTTTCTTGAATTTATATTGAGACGGTTGGTCTAGCTTATACTACAGTTTGTACTCAGCTGTATTGCTGCTTAAGTACTACTTTTAATATTATAAAGTCAAAAAGAATTAACCTTTTAATTATGTTTTCACGCCATTCAATCGATTTTTTAACCGCACAAGTCGCATGCTAGACATACTAGATTTTAAAACAGTCGTATTTATGGCGGGCATTATTGCAATTGCTTTGTCGCTGTTGATGTTGGGCGTAAAGTTGACCACAAAAGATATGCGTGGTATTGGCAATTGGGCGCTGGCCATAGGCTTAATTGGCCTCGCGTTACTGGTATTTATTGAAGTCAATATTGATCTTTATTGGCGTATTGTGATTGGCAGCTCTTTTTTAACGCTAGGTTTAAGCTTGTACTATCGAGGTGTTTTAGCGTTTGACCAAGTACGTGTGCCTATTAAAACAGTTTTTTTGGCTGTGTCGAGCTTAGTGGTTATCAACATTTTTATTGCCGTTGTTTTAAACGATGAATACACTTTGGTCGTTTTTAATACCATAGTCTGTGTTGCGCTGAGTTCGTTATGCGCTAAAGAACTACTTAATAATCAAAAAATGCATCAAGCTGAAATTGGCGCTAGAGCTACAGGCTACATGTTTTTGCTTTTTATTATGCTGACTGTTTTTCGCCTAATGAGTATTATCAATCAGCAAAATAATCCGCTAGATCAACTGCAATCTTGGTCGCTTAACGAAGTCACTTTCATTGGCTGCATGTTTTCAATCATAGTAATTACCTTCGGCTTGATACTCATGGTTTATGAGCGTATGTCGCACCAGCTTAGTTTTGCAGCGGGGCACGACTGGCTCACTGGCGTAATGAATCGTGGTAATTTAGAGCGTACCGCAGCTAGACTACAGGCACGCAGCACACGTGAAAAGCAGCACTATTCTATATTATTGATGGATCTAGATTATTTTAAAAAAATCAATGATCAATATGGACACTTAGTAGGTGACGAAGTACTCAAGAAATTCACCAAAGTGGTACAAGGTTGCATACGCGAAAGTGATGTAATGGGCCGCTATGGCGGTGAAGAATTTTGCGTGTTACTGCCAAAAGCGAGCGAATCAGAAGCGCTTTTGCTAGCTGAGCGCATCAGAGTGAGTTTTGAGCAAAAAGCCATGGTTTTGCACAGTAAGCAAATTAAGTGCACAGTTAGCATAGGTGTTTCAGACTCCAAAATATCCAATGCAAATTTTGCTAATGTGTTTGCTGCTGCGGACACCGCGTTATACGAAGCTAAAAAGAATGGCCGTAACCAAGTAGTGTGTTACTCAGCTTTGCATGCAAACTCAACTCTGATTTTGACGTCTAGCCCTCTTAATTAAACGCGACATTTTTCGTAACTCAATCAATGTTGTTGATTTAACAACACTTTAATACCACTTTAATACCACTTTAATACCTAGCGGTATAACAAAATTAGCGTTTTATTTTAAAGTAGGGTTTAATAACTAAACATTTGTGAGCTTTAAAGATAATGAGCGAACGCGTCAATAAAACCTCTATTTATAGTATCGTTTTTTTGGATATCATTGATTATTCAAAGAAAGCTGTATCTTTACAAATTGAGCAAAAAGAAGCGTTTAATAAAATATCCGCTCAAGCGCTTGAGGGCATTGCCGCATCAGACCGTATTATTTTAGACACGGGTGATGGCCTAGCCATCGCGCTATTGGGTGAGCCACAAGAAGCACTTTTTGTTTCGCTGACTATTCGCGATGATATTGTGCAATACAATATTGATCATCAATCAGACTTATTTGTACGCATAGGCATCAATTTAGGCCCAGTTCGGGTGGTAAAAGACATCAACGGCAGGCCAAATATAATTGGTGATGGCATTAACGTAGCAGAGCGTGTAATGAGCTTTGCTAAACCAAATCAAATTTTAGTTTCTCGCACTTATTATGAAGTAACCTCTCGGCTAACTGACGAAATTAACGTGATGTTTTCATATTTCGGTATGAAGCAAGATAAACACGTTAGGGAGCATGAAATTTATGAAATTAATGCCGAAGCAAAAACTGCTAAAAGCTCTGCAGATATAAACGGCATTAAACCTAATAACAGTGTGTCTGGCTCTTGGGGTTTAGGTAGTAACTGGCTTAATAAAACGCAGTTATTAGACCAACATTTTTTGTTAACATACAAGTATCATTTGCTCATTGCAGCGTTGTTATTGCTAACAGCTTTATTGTTTGCCATGCCCCAAACACCGCCACAAATCACCTTAACGCCTGAAGAAGCCGCTGGTGGATTAACTGGTGAGTCAGCTACTGGGTCTGCCAATACCATGACATTACTGCCTACTAAGCCAGGCAATATAGATGCTACACTCGATTTAAGCCATTTGCGTAATGATGACACGGTGGCTCAAAATAATGAAAATGGTGCCCTGACATTACTTAATGGTGATTCAGCAAGCAAAGACTCAGCCGGAAAAACCAGCGCTTCAAATAAATCAAAATCTAGCAAAAAGCTTGCGACCAGCTTGCCTGAAAAATCGACCCTACCCACTATGTTATCGCCAGCAGAATCAGAGTCAGCTAAGCAAGCGGCATTAGACGCTAAAAATACTACTGAGCCGCCAGCCCCACAAGTGATTGCGCCTGTTATCATTGATGCTCCCATCAGGTCTTGCACGCAAGCCGAACGTGCAATGAATCAATGTCACTAAACTTAAGGTTTTTTTAATGCGCTCAACCAAAGCCAGCAACGCAATCGACAGGCTAAAACGCCGCAGCAATAACCCTTATTACTCCATGATAGTAAGTGGTAACGGCTTGTTTTGTTTGAGCTTATCAACCGATACAGGTGAGTCGCAACGGCTTTGTGAGCCGTTAGGGCTGGATGATTTTGTAGCCTTTGTGAATGCTTATGGCCCACAAATTGTTAAACGTGTGAGTAAGCTTGATGTGGAATTTAGCAAGCAGTTAACTAAAAAGAACGTTTGATATAGCCTTAAGTTTTGTAAAATAAATATGCAAAAAGCCGCTCATGTGTCACTTGAGCGGCTTTTTTGTTCGTGAATAATGACTTAAATATGCACTCTAGCGCCTAACTCAATCACGCTATTACTTGGAATATTAAAGTAACTCACCACACTGCCTGCGTTTCTAGACATTACGGCAAATAAATCATCGCGCCATTTTGCCATTTTGCCGCCAGGGCCTGAAATCACGGTTTCACGACTCACAAAATAAGACGTGGTAAATGCATCTAGTAGACTACCGTTAATTACACAATCTTCTAGCGCTTTTGGAATATTAGGTGTTTCCATAAAGCCGTAATTAAGCTTAATCTGCCAAAAGCCAGCACCTATTTCTTTGATGTCTAAACGTTGCTCTTGGCTGGCAATTGGTACCTCTAAAAATGCGACAGTCAGTATTAAATTAATGCTGTGTAATACTTGATTATGTTTCAAATTATGCATTAATGCTTGTGGCACGGTATCAGGGTTGGCACATAAAAATACCGCTGTGCGTTCAACTCTGGCACTTTTTGATTGTGCAATATTTTTGACAAAATCTGCTAGTTTTGGGTCGTTCTCATGCATGTTTTGTAGCAAAATCTCACGACCTTGTTTCCATGTCCACATGATGATCACCAAGCCAATACCGAGTGCCACTGGAAACCAACCACCTTTGAAAAACTTAATCGAGCAAGATGCTAATAACATCACATCTAACATAACAAAAAAGCTGGTTGCACCTAAGGCTACCCAAATTGAGTATTTCCACTGATGGCGCACCACAAAGTAAGTGAGTATGGTGGTGATTAACATGGTGCCAGTTACCGCAATACCATAAGCTGCGGCAATGGCTGATGAGGTTTGAAATGCCACCGTGGTTAATATGACCGCCACTAACAATAACCAGTTAATAGCCGGAATGTAGATTTGACCTGACTCAGAAGCTGAGGTGTGGCGTATTTGCATTCTTGGTAAAAAGCCTAACTGTATGGCTTGCTTGGTAATGGAGTAAGCGCCTGAAATCACTGCTTGTGAAGCAATAATAGTAGCAAGTGTGGCTAATATAACGGCGGGAATGAGCAGCTCAGCTGGGAATGACAAATAAAATGGGTTGCTCACAGCTGCTGGGTTACCTAACAATAAAGCACCTTGACCCAAATAATTGAGTGCTAAACCAGGCAATACTAGGCCTGTCCAAGCAATACGAATAGCGGGTTTGCCAAAGTGACCCATATCGGCATAAAGCGCCTCAGCCCCTGTAATGGCTAGCACCACAGCGCCCACGGCTAAAAATATGCCAGCGCCACGATCTGCTAAAAAGTGAAACGCATAGATAGGATTAAGTGCGTTTAAAATGACTGGATTTTGGATGATATGATAAATACCAATAGCACCTAACGTTAAAAACCAAACAATGACAATAGGGCCAAACAGCTTGCCGACAGTGGCTGTGCCGTATTTTTGAAAGGCGAATAGGGCGATTAAAATAGCTACTGAAATGGGTAAGATAAATGCTTTTAAACTTGGCGCAATGAGTTCCAAACCTTCAACCGCTGAAAGCACCGAAATAGCAGGGGTTAAAATACTATCTGCATAAAAAAGTGCTGCACCAAAAACACCAAGCGCTAGCAATATTTTTCTGCGGTTTGAGCTGGCTGCAACGGTTGATGCCGCCAAAGCCAGCAGTGCCATAATGCCGCCTTCGCCACGATTATCCGCCCGCAAAACTAGCACAACATATTTAAGCGTGACGACGAGCATTAACAGCCAAAATATCGCAGAAATTGCGCCAATAATATTCGTTTGCGTAAGTGCAATGCCCGTGGATGCGCTGAAAATTTCTTTAACAGTGTAAAGCGGGCTGGTGCCGATGTCGCCATACACTACGCCTAGTGCGCCTAGCGTGAGTGCGGCAACACTTTTTGATTGAATTGTAGCCATGATTTGATTAAATAACTCTTAAAATAAAGACAGCTTTATTAAAACAGGGTTGATGTATCAATCACGTAAACATAGCTACATATTTTTTGGCGCAAACATAATAATCGCCATGCCGAGCAGCGCAACGCTAGCGCCAATTAAATCCCAAGAAGTCGGCTTAATGCCATCAACCGCCCATAACCAAACGACTGCCATGCAAACATAAACGCCACCGTAAGCTGCATACACCCGCCCAGATGCCGTGGGGTGCAAGGTGAGTAGCCATACAAACAAAGCCAGTGAGGCGATAGCGGGTAATAATAGCCAAGCGCTTTTTTGCTGCGTGAGCCACAGATAGGGCAGGTAACAACCAATAATTTCAGCGAATGCAGTAACTATAAATAAGCCGATTGTTTTTATTTCATCCATGTGGGGTTCTCTAGATTTTTTAGCTGGCAGCTAAGCGGTAGCCAATACCGGCCTCAGTTAAAATATATCGTGGCATAGCCGTGTTTTTTTCTAAACGCGCGCGTAATCGGCCCATGTGTATGCGCAAATAGTGCGTATCGTCCACATATTCTGCGCCCCAAACCTCAGCTAATAATTGGCGGTGGCTAAACACTTTTCCAGGTTTTGAGGCGAGTAAAAATAACAATTTAAACTCAATAGGGGTCAAGTGCAAAGGAGTGTTGTTGAGCAATACACTGCTATTTACAGTATCAATCATTAAATCATCAAGCTTGAAAATATCATCGCGTAACGACATCATTGCCGTGCGTTTAAGGGCTACTTTTACTCGCGCGAGTAGCTCATTTACACCAAATGGCTTGGCTAAATAATCGTCTGCACCTAAATCGAAACAAGCTACTTTTTCTAACTCTGATTGCCTGGCAGATAATACTAAAATAGGAATATCAGAATGAACACGCACATGGCTAATGAAGTCGCGGCCATCGCCATCGGGTAGGTTCAAATCTAAAATAACTAACGCGGGCTTGTGGTTCAGTAGCAAGCTTTTAGCGCTCATCATCGTTGTGGCACTGATAGTTAGGTAGCCGCTCGCTTTCAAGCTGGTTTGCAGAAATTGGCTAATCTCAGCATCGTCTTCAATAATCAAAATTAGCGCGTTATTGAGCATGGTTAATATCAACAAGCATGGCTGGAAAACTAAGCGTAACACTCGCACCACCACTATCACGATTTTGTATCGTTAAATTTGCCCGGTGCATGGTGGCAATTGCTTGCACAATAGATAAGCCCAAACCAAAACCTTTGGCGTTTGTGGATGAAAACTTTTTAATGTTTTCTGCTGTAAAGCCAGCATCAAAGCCGCTACCATGGTCATTCACGCTGATATCAATCCGTTCGTTCGCTTGGCTAACGACAATTTCAATGCTGTCATTTTCAGCGCTCACCTGTTTCGCGTTATCAATTAAATTCACAAGCGCTTGTATCAGCAAATTCGCGTTGCCTTTAATCAGCAGTTCAGGCTCGTGAATGCTAACGATTAAATTCAGCGTTTCGTCACGACTTTTATACAGCGCAGTGACCACGCCAATCAACTCTTCTGGCGATTGCCAATCCATCGCAATTGTTTGCGTTTGAGTAGATTCTAAACGGATTAACGATAAAATATTTTCAGTGGTACTTGCCAAATAGCGCGCCTGTGAGGCAATTAAATCCGTCAAACGGCTAGCTTCAGTGCTACTTAAATCAGGCTGTTGCAATGTTGTAGCCGCACCTAAAATACTCGTCAGCGGTGTACGCATGTCGTGTGAAATAGAGGCTAGCAGGGCGCTTTGTATGGCTTCTTCCTGCGCTCTAAATTCAGCAGATTTGGCGGTTTCAATACTTGTTAAACGCTCATACGCTTGCGAAATTTGGTCAACAGCCGATTTGATAGCCGCATAAGTGTTAATGGGTTCATTTTCACTCACATCACTCACCACTAAAATGGGCAATTGGCTGGGTAGGCGGCTAAATGGCAGCAACCATTGTTGATTTTTGGTAGATGATTTCACCCAATAATCGGTATAAGGACTAATCGGCTTGCCGTGATCAGACACCCAATTTAACAAGCGATGATCAGGCGTTTCAATCTGGGCTGATGCTGTTTTAATCGTATAAGTTTTGTTTGCATCGCACTCAATAATCGCAATGGGCTTGCTAAATTCAGCCTGTAAAAGCCTGCAAGTGTCTTGGTATAACTGCGCTATATTGCTGGCAAGGGCCAAGTTTTCGGCTAAGGTTCTAGCAAATTTCGCCTCTTTCGAAGCAAGTAGTGATTCGGTGGTTTGAAATTTTAATTGTTTGACTAATGATGCAATGACCATAGACACAATCAAAAAGCAGACTAAGCTAGCCCAGGACTCCACATGCGCCACTTCAAAAGTAAAGCGTGGCTCGGTAAAGAAATAATTGATGGCTAAAAAGGCCAATACGGCCAGCACCGATGCGATTAAAAGCTCACAAAAATAAGCGCCAGTAACTACAACTAGCAGATACAATAAAGTGATACTGGTAATGCCTAAGTGGCTGAACAAAAAGTAATTAATTAAGGTGACTAACGCTAATAAAATGAGCATGCCCACTAATGCTACAGATTGTTTTTGCATGAAAAACCTCATCATTTAATGAATAAATTAGATGTTAAGCGTTGCAATGTATCAATCACATAAACAAGGTTTTTCAAGAGCTGCGCTACATTCTCAGGCGTATTAACGTTCGTCCGCTGGCGGTGTTTGCTCTTCTGCGCTTTCGGCTTCAGCCGCATTTTTCTCAGCAATTAGGTTGTT
>JANNBX010000160.1:0-2131 GCA_031385945.1 Methylophilaceae bacterium
CCATCTGCTTTGATTTCACGCAACAAAGTGCGATAAATCGCCGCCATCATCAAGCCAGTTTTTTGGGCTTTTTTATCCTCATCAGGAAGTTCTTTCAGGGCTTTATCGTAGTAACTTTCAGCGCGCTCAATTTGATATTCCATTAGCTCTTTAAATTGCGGTGTTTGGCGACTTTGTAGAATGTCATCTTCGGTTACTTTGGCTTTTTTCAACTCGTCTAGCGGCAAGTAAATACGACCCATGCGGGCATCTTCACCAACTTCACGAATAATATTAGTGAGCTGAAACGCCATGCCTAAATCATGCGCATATTTGAGCGTAGCGCGATTTTGGTAGCCAAATATGCTGGCGGTTAAAAGACCAACTACGCTGGCAACGCGGTAACAGTAGAGCTGTAGTTGCTTGAAATCTTCATAACGGTTGAAATTCACATCCATTTCCATACCGTCGATAATCTCTAAAAAGTGCTCTTTGGCCAAGCCATAAGTATGAATATGGCTAATTAACGCTTTTGAAACAGGGTGTTGCGGGTTGTTAGCGTACATGCCTTCAATTTCATTACGCCACCAAGCTAGCTTGATTTTCGCAACCTGATAATCTGAGCATTCATCCACTACATCATCGACTTCGCGACAAAATGCGTAGAGTGCAGTGATGGCATCGCGTTTTTCTTTGGGTAAAAATACAAAGCTGTAGTAGAAGCTTGAGCCGCTAGATTTGGCTTTTTCTTGGCAATATTGGCTAGGTGTCATTTTAGGGCGTCATTTTTTAAGCAATGCTTTTTTCAGCATTTTTAAGTAATCAAGTTTGGTTAATACGGGGCGTTTGGTGAAAATATCACCTTGTACTTCGTGCAGTTTAGCTAAAATACGTTCGCCACCCGCAATAATTAAGCGCATTTCTAAGCCAATGCGGCCTTTTAAAACTAAGCCGAGTGGCGCACCAGATTGTAATAGCTTTCTGGCACGTTCGATTTGAAACTCCATAAATAACTTAAATTTAAAATCGTAATTGGCGTTAAAAATGTCAGCCTCAGATATTTTAAAGCGCGCTAGCTCATCAAGTGGCATGTAAATGCGGTCTTTTTTTGTATCAATAGCGATATCTTGTAAGAAGTTGATAATTTGCATAGCGCTGCAAATAGCGTCTGAGTAGCCGATGTTTTTAGGTGTTGCCTCACCATATAAATGCAGTAATAGTCTGCCAACTGGATTAGCTGAGCGGCGGCTGTAATCGATAATTTCACCAAAATTTGCATAGCGCGTTTTCACTACATCTTGGCTGAATGCGTCTAATAAATCGTAAAAAGGTTGTAGTGGCAGGTTTTGTTGTTTAATCATGGTTTTAAAGGCCATGAAAAACGCTGTTTTTGGCTGAATATAAGCTTGAATTAAGTCTAATTCTGCTTTAAAACCATTGAGTAAATCTAGGCGTTGCTCAGGCGTTAAATCGCCTTCATCTGCAAAGTCATCGGCTTGGCGCGCAAAGCTATAAATAAGCCCAATTGGCTCGCGTAGCCTTTTGGGCAGTAAAACAGAGGCAACAGGAAAGTTTTCGTAATGCGTGTTTGCGTGCTTTAAGCTTGTATTTATTTCGGTTTGAATTGCGGTGTTTTTCATTAAGGCAAAGTATGCCATAAAAGCATGCGGTCTTATCCAGTGGCTAAGGCTTTGCGCTACAATATTACTATTAAAATTTAAGGCATAACATGTTAGCAATTATTGGTGGTACAGGTCTTACGCAACTTGAAAACTTGAATATCACGAGCCGCAAAATTGTGCGCACACCTTATGGTGAGCCCTCTGCGCCCATTATTTTAGGTGAGCTAGGCGGTAAAACGGTTGCGTTTTTAGCACGGCATGGTGGTGGGCATACTATTCCGCCGCATATGGTCAATTATCGCGCCAATATTTGGGCGCTTAAAAGTGTAGGGGTGTGCGACATTGTGGCGGTGGCAACAGTGGGTGGTATTCATACTGATTTAGGCCCTAGCGTGATTGCGCTGCCAAATCAGCTGATTGATTATACGTATGGCCGCTCACATACTTTTCACGATGGGCTGAGCGCAGATAAAGAGCTAGCTGCGGTGCGTCATATTGATTTTACGCACCCATACAGTGAAAAGTTACGT
>JANNBX010000164.1:0-3943 GCA_031385945.1 Methylophilaceae bacterium
ACCCTATAATTAAACCTGTGTCTGCATGAATACTAACTAATGAGCCGTCACTGTTAGTTACTGTATTGTTTTTGTAAGCATCAGCCACTAAATTTGTTAGGCTTGACTTCAGGGTAAGATTAATTTCTCCTGCATTATCGATACTTCCAAACGTACTGCCATTTTCACCAAAGCGAGAAATAGCTGTAATCGTTGCTGAATCAGTGATTGCATAAATGTCACCATCAGCATCTAAATTAATAATCCCCGCCTTTATATATGCAGAATCAGGCATGTGAATACCGCCATTATTACTGCTACCAGGGTTGGTAAACGTATCTCCTTTTGCCCTAATAATTGCAGTGCCTTTAATATCAATAGCTGCACTACAGCAAAGTCTGAAATTGCCACCAACTACTGTGTCAATACCAGCAACAATATTGATATTGAGAGGAGTAGCACTAGATGATGCCTCAATAATTGCAGCATTATTTAAAATAACATCATGATTTGCTTGTAGGTAAAGTGTTCTAGCGCCACCTGCTGTTGTGTCGTTGTAGACAATATCAGCATTGATATTGATGTTGCCTTCACCTGGTAAAAATCCTCCACTTGCGTCTAATATTAAATCCGTACCACCACTCAGTATGGACGAAATAAAATCAGCACCTACGGTAGTGATAGCACCTACTGTTGAAAATCCAGCACTTCCGGCATTCACAGCAATTTCCGCAGGGTCTATCAACCAAGTGCCAGCTACTCCAGCCTCGCTTAATGATTTTGCATCTACCAAATGACCAAAGATATCTAAAATGTGACCTGATGTTTCAATAAAACCACCATTCATACCTGTCGCGACTAGCTTTCCTGCATAACTGCCGTACTTGTCAGCGTAAGCTTGTATAAAGCCACCATTCTCAGTTGCGTTGCCTTTGGTACTCACTACGCTGGTAGCAGTGGTGTATACTTCTCCGGCAGACTTGAAGTAAACCTTGCCAGTTTGTTCCTTCACTATGGTATTTGCTGACACCGTACCAGAGTTAAGCACACTAAAAATATTACCGTTTGCTACCGTCATCATTTGGCTTAAATTGATATCTATACTGGTTGCGCTTACCAAAACACGCTGTAACGGATCTATAGAATTGACAAGTTCGACACTATTGCCGGCAGCCAAAACTGCCTCGCCTGACGGGGTAGTGATTACACCTGAATTTTCAATTTTTGTACTTATTAGGTAAACAAAGCCTCCATTTGCTGAATTGATATTGCCTGCATTCACAACACTACCTATTTGTGTTTTATTAGCGTTAAAATTGTATTTACCTGCCAAAAAGTCTGCATCACTAAGGTTTAAACTAGAGGCTACTAGGCCTACTACATTTACGTTAGCGCCGTTACCAAATAAAATACCAGCTTGGTTAATTAAAAATACGCGCCCATTCGACAAAAGTGAGCCTAATATAAGCGATGGGTTGCCATTAGTAATCCGATTAAGTACTGCTGAGCTTGCACTCTGCTGAACGAAATTAACAGTTTCACCTTTTGCTATATTAAAACCGCCTGACCAGTTAATAATGGTATTGGGCGTGTTGCTAATATTTAGTGTGCTACCACTGGAAGAAAATAATGCACTGCCGTGAAGTATAGTTGCTCCTGTTGGGTTAGCGTTTACTGCACTAGTACTAAATATCAGTGCAATCGCGCTCGCAATTACCTTGCGCTGGTAAATAAAAGGCTTAACTTTATGATTGTTCTGTATTGGTTGGCTCATATCTTACTCGCTTCAAATTAGGCATTTAAATAGTTACTTTAATGAAAAGTAGTTCTCGGATATATTGTTTAGTCAATCTTTGCTAGGGGCCTAGTGTGCAACTTAAGCTTCATAGTGTCTGTGAAGTATTTACAGTTATCAGCTAGAAACTTACCAAGTGAATGCAAAATTAGCATGGACAAATGCCTCACCTTGACTTCTGGATTGATTTTGCGATGTTATTGTGGGGTCGTTGCCATCTATCACTATTGCTGTGTCAATACGACCAATAAAGTGATCTGTATAATTGAATTTAAAGCCTACGCCTACACTAGCGATAGATTGCTGATAGCCTGCAGGTTGCGATGGGTGTTCATTTGTACGATTTGAATTAACCCAGCCTTTATCAAAAAATAATGTTGTTTTTATGCCCAAATGCTCACTAAACGCTTTGCCGTAATCAGGGCTAACCGCCTCAAGTGTATAACGGTAGCCCTTGTCACCGCCAAATGTACGCTCGCGCCATCCACGTACTGAGTCTAGTCCACCCAAGCCATACTGTTCCCCTGGTATTAAGTGATCATTTGAGTATTGGCCATCTATTCCAGCATGTACTTGCCAGTTCGTAAAAATATCGCGATAGTAGTCGGCACTTAGTAAGAGTTTTGTAAATTTTTCTTCAGAAAACCATGGTGTTCGTTTAAAGTCAACTTTTTTACCACTAGATGTAAATGGGATATTCATGTTGACTTCTGCTTTAAAGTTGGTTGATTGTTTAGCGCTTTGCCAAGTACCAATATAAGCTAGGCTTATAGGAGTAGAGGTCACAGTTGGCGTTAAATTTCCCGTGCCCTGCAATACAGTCGCAGGACGAAAGTCTTTATAATCTGCTCCTAATACGAACTTATGTTGATAATGGTCAATTGTTGGCAAATGACGATTGTAGCGTGCACCAAATAATGAGCCGCGACTTGTAACAGTAATTGCGCCATTAAGTAAGTTGCCAGAGTCAACATCAGAATAAGCAGCAGTAAAATCAAGTGAGTCGCCCATTGAGTAAATCGGAATGCTGTAACCGACGCCTAAAACACTGACTGTATTTATAATAGATTTTTCATAAGTAGTGATGTATTGCATGGTAAAACGATGGTCTTGATCAAATAAATTATAATTTTGGTAACCTACACTGAGTCGCGTTTTACCGGTTGGCTCGTTGCCCGTGTTATCTAACGTGATGAATAGCCTAGTTGGCTTATTTTCAGTCACTATGATGATCGCATCTAATGACTCTAGATTGTTTTCATTGGTTTTATAAGTGACGGCTGTAGTTTTGCCAGGGTTTTCGTTTGCTAGTCGTAAATTAGAAGTGATGTCGACCGTTACAGGTAGTGTGCTATTTTTTAGCGCAGGAACGCTAGCTTTGATATTTTTCTCAGAGTAATTAATATTACCATCTACTTTTATGTCGCCAATTTTTTGTTCAATTACTTTTAATATTATTGTTGCATCCCGCAACTCTTGTTCTGGCAGTGTCACCTTTACTGTGCTGTAACCTAAACTGACGAAATGCTTTTGTAAAGTTTCTAGCGCGGTTTGTACATTCGCAAAAGATTGAGACTCACCTAAAAATGGCTTTAATATCAAATCAACGGTTTGGTTAGGAATTATTGTGTTGCCTTCCACAATATATTTTTTGATAGAAAATTCAATGGACTGTATTGGATTTCTGACTTGTGCATCATTTGTATTAAAGATATACGAAGTATTGTCAATATTAATTTCAGCCGCATCTATACTACGTATTGATGTTGATGCGATTAGTGAAAAAAATGATAGCAAATTGACGAGACTTTTTATTTTAGTATTTTTTTTATTAAAGCTATTTCGCATGAGGGACCTAATTTAGCTAATATTATTTTTGTGTACATATTGGTATTTTTATGGATTTAATTATAGTTTGATATTGTTTAAAAATCAAATAAATTATGCTTGTTGGTCCTTTGCTAAGCTTATAATAATGACGTTAAAAAACGTCCTAATCCTACTTACCTAAATTCTTAATGAATACCTTATTTGATACTATCAATCCTGCAGCCCCACTTGCAGAAAAGTTGCGCCCTAAGACTTTAAATGAGGTTGTCGGTCAGAGCCATTTGCTAGGTGATAATAAGCCGCTTAGATTAGCGTTTCAATCAGGTAAATTACCCTCCA